>JBKPOB010000049.1:0-7190 GCA_046732875.1 Verrucomicrobiota bacterium
CCGCCAAGGCTCATGTTGATCACCTTGCAGCCCTGGTCGGCGAGCCACTGCACGCCGGCCATGACCTGGCTCGTCTCTCCGCTGACGCTCCCGTCCGGCTGCGTCCCGAGCACGCGAGCTTCATAGAGTTTCGCCTGGGTGGCGACACCCAAGATCCCGACATTGTTGTTAACGCCGAGTAAGATACCGGAGACGTGAGTCGCGTGCGTCTCCGTCGCGGCCACGCCGAGCTTGAATACATCGACGCTGTTGGTGCCGCCGAAGATATCCTTGCCCGCCACGAAATTGGCGGCGATGTCCGGGTGCGTCGTATCGAGACCGGTGTCAGCAACGCAGGCCTTGACGCCTGCGCCGGTATAGCCGAGCGCCTGCGCGTCGAGGGCCTGCGTCGTGATTAGGCCATAGAGCCCGTTCGAGATGGACGGCGTTAGCTGCGCATCCGCAAGGCCGAGGGGCTTCCGGACAGGATCTTTCTCAACGTACGAAATCCCGCCCTCGCGAGCGAAAACGCCGATCTTCGCGCTATCGAGATCGATCGCAAGCGCGTTAACCGATGGGAACGAGAAACGAACTTTACCGCCGTACCGCTCGACGAGAGCATGCTCAGCGGCCCCGGGTGTTTTGGTGAAGCCCACTAACAGGTGCTCCCGCTGCGGCGCCCCGCCGCCCTGGCCAGCAGCGATGGCAGCCATAGTAACACCGACAACGAAAAGCACGCTCGCTGCCATGAGGCGCGCGCGTGATAGAACGAAGGTTAATTTCATATTTTTTAGTTGTGATTTTTTAGTTGTTGAAGTTTGGTGAATTTAGGAAACACGAGGTTCCAGTAAAAAACGAATACGTCAAGCGTTGTTGTTGCTTTTTTTAAAAAAATTTCCTTAGGTCAATGTCTGATTTGTTAGCGCTAGGCAAATCAACAGGCGATTGACCTTCAGCGTGCCCGCCTTTCGCATGGAACTGAACTACGCTGCAGCGGCGGCGCGCTTTCGGGCGGTCGCGTCCAGAATGCGTTTACGTAAGCGAAGCTATTTTGGTGTCGCTTCCACGTATTCGTCGATGTCGATGTACTCGCGTTCAAGCGTATGCGGCGCGGTGCTTCGAGTTGAATGCCTTTGCCTTCCCCGTGGCTGCGCATGTTACCAGATGTTTCGCCTTGCACGGGTTGACCGGCAAATCCTCCGGTCGCGCATTTTCGCCGACGATCATTCGACATAAACGTCTTCCTGCGGTCCAACCTTCGCCGCGGGTGGGAACGATGGGGTCGCTTTCGCTGCTACCAAGCCAGTATCGTGCTATTTAGTGCCACGACTAATGGCGACTCAGCGAAAGCCAATGATGACGTTCATATCGACATGGACGGTCTGATTCGACACAACGGAGAATGGCTGCGGTTTCGTTCGGAGACGCTTCGCTGCGCGCTGTTGCACGTCCAGAATATAATTTCCAGGCGGTAGGGCAACGCGATAGTTTCCGTTCCCGTCGGCAATGACTGGCGCGATTTCTTTTTGCCCGTCCTGGCTCAAGACCATCAGCGGATATTGAGCATACTTTTCCGGCGTGACCGTCTGCCGCGGCATTTCATCAGAATGCTCAACGGCCCCGAGCGAAGCAATTTTCAAATGTCCCTCCAAGAAACCCGGCGGCACGGCATTAGCCGACACAACGCAACCGATCGGAATTAAAAAGAGGCAACTAGAAATCAAATACTTCAGAAACATCGCTTAACTCATGAAAAAATGGGCGGGATAGACTTTACCTATCCCGCCCATTTGCAAAACCAACCTTATGGCAGGGTCAAAGACCAGGCACTTCGTCCGTGCGTCGCTGCGTAGAGCACTCGGGTACCGGCACCAAGGTTGATGGTCAGACCATAGACGGCCACCGGCGGCAGACCAGTACCAGCCGGGCCCCAATCCGTGGTGGCGAAACTTCCAGACACGAAGACGCCGAAGTCGGTCGAGACGTAGACATTGTGCGTCGTCCAGTCGACCGCGATATCCGTGATCGGCTGGTCGCCCAGATTCCCGGCGAGATCTCCGGACCATTGCGCTGTATGTGTCGCGGGGTCGTAGGTCACCTCAAACACATGTCCGGGGGCCGTGCCCGCGGCTGTGGCGTACGCGTTGTAGCCCGAGTACGACAGGAAGGCGTGGTTCGGGTTTGACGGGTCAACATCGATGCCGCTCACGAACCGCGACGGCGTCGGCTGTGACGAAGTGTTGTCGATGCGGAAGAAAACAACAGTGTTCGGATTCACCGCGTTTGCATTCTGCGTCACGAAAACGCGACCGCGCCGCGTGCCGACCCAGAGCGTCCCGCTGTCGTTACCTCGCTCTGTAGCGACGACATAGCCAGCAGCAAGCTTGTCGTTGCCCCAGAACTTCCCGTCACCGAGCGCCTTCTGCTTACCGGGCGACAAGCGCACCCAGTCTCCGCAGATAACATTGGCTGGGAAGTCGCCGCTTAGCTCGTTGCAGTGCGCGTCGAGGATGGCCTGGTTGCCGCCGTTATCGGTCGTTCGCCAGACGAAATCGAGTCCGGCGTACATATAACCGGCGTTCTTCGGGTCGAAGATCATCGGGATGTAGAACGACTGCGGCTCCACCTCGAACAACGGGTCACCGATCCAGTCCCACCACACCTCATTGGTGCCGTGGAAGTTCACGTCCGGAGACGCTTCGAAGTAATTGTGGAAACGGATGTTCGCGTTGAATGCACTGGTACCCGATTGGCCGCCGTCTCCGAACACTGATACAAACCAGTTGCCATTATTGAAGGCGTGCGTGCCGTTGTCCTGCGTGCCGCCCAATAGATCATGCAGTGGGTTCGCAGGATTGAGCGAGAGGCTTTGATACTGGAGTGTTTGTAGACCGTCGTTTAGCGAGCTGATTGAGGTCGGGATCTTCAGCAGCCACATGTGGCAGTCAAGTAGGTCGGTGCCCGTTAAGCCACGGGAGTCGCACTGGATCGCGGCATTCGTGAAGGCCCCGTCCAGGCGCCAGATGCCGCCGTCATCGGCGTTGAAAAGAATGTTCGGGTTGAACGGCGTCGCCGCCATTGCATGCTGATCAGGGTGCCGTGTCCTCCCATTAGTGTCGATGGTCATGTCAGTGAAGCTGACGCCCGCGTCCTCTGAGCGCTGCACCGCTCGACCGTTCGATGGCGGATGATCGGTGAATATCTCGTCGTACTGCATCGCGCCGCCAATGTAAACGATGTCCGGTGAGCCGGGCGGCGAATAAACCGGCATATCGTATGTGCACTGGCCGCCGCAATAGTTGTAGGAGGAGTAGCAAGACGTGCCCTTAGTCGGGCAGGACAGGGAAGTCCAGGAAATTGAGGCCGCCGCTACGTTGGCGTTATCGGTTCGATAAAACGTGCCGAGTCCGTTGGCATCCGCGTCTCCGACATAGATGCGAAGATTTCCACTGTTCGGTCCCGTCGAGATCGGGGCTAGAGAGAATTCCGTCCGCGAAAAGCTCGATCCAGCTAGACTGCCATTACCGCCAGACTTGAAGATCTGATGGAAGTCATTACCTGGCGGCACAGTTGGGCCGCTGTCTCCCGTCCGTCGGCGGTAGACACCGTAGTCGAAGAAGGATGCGTAAACCTCCGTCTCCGTTCCCGGCCGGTAGAGCTCGATGTGCGAGCAGCCGCCTCGGAAGAAATCGCCGCCGTTTGAACTACCCGGGCTTACGGTGTCCTGGGTTAGGATCACGTGGGCCGTAAAGGTCACCCCATTGTCAGTCGATTCGTAGAGGCCGACTTTTGCCGAGCCGGGCGGCGTAAAGCGGCCACCGTTCACAGACGAGGAACCGTGTCGCGCCACGTCCGTACCGATAAAGATGTGAGTCGGATCAGCTGGATCGATGGCGATGGCGCCGATCGAACGGCCCGTGGCGACGGGACAGTTGGTGCCGGTGCCGGTTGCGCATGGGGCGTTCTCCGCCGTGCTGCCGGGGACGAGCGCCCACGTACTGCCGCCATCGGTCGATTTGTAGAGGCCCACGCCTGCCTCGGAGTCACCCGACCCGTTTGGCTCGCCCGTTCCTACGTAGAGGGTCGAGTAGGGGGTCCCGTCTAACCCCGTGTCGTTCGGATCAAACACGATCGAACCGATGGCGTTGGATGGAATTCCGGTAGCTGCGTCGTCGCTCACCTGAGTCCAAGTCGGGGTAGCCGCAAGCGCATTGGTTGTCTTCCACACGCCACCGCCCGCTGCTCCGATAAAGACGGTACAATTGGGGTCAGTGCAGTTCGGAGCTACTGCAATCGCGGTCGCGCGACCTGAGAAGATCGTGCCGACTGTCCCGCCGGTCGATTCATTGACGACGAGGCCCGAGGCGGGTACCCCGTCCGGTCCAAGCGCTACCCAGGGACCGACAGGCGCTGGAGCCGGCAGCAGCAGCGGCGAGAGTAGCGACGAGGAAATCGGGTTCGCTGCCTTTTTCCGGATGGCGTTCGCTGCGGCCCGGGCAGCGCGCTGCTCATTGGCGCCGATCCACTTCGAGGGGTATGCCCGGTTGTCGTACGCCTCCTGCGCAGGGCCGTCAATCCGCGACCCCTCGCCGCTGGACTTGGCGCGGCCTAAGAGTGTCTTGAAATGATCGGCGAAAGCTTTATTGCGAACAAACTTCGCTTCAAGTTTGGCGGCGCCTTTGCCATCTGGTTTCGCCGCTAGCGATGGGCTGGAAGATTTCACCGCGACAAAGGCCATTGCGGCTGCCGCGGACATTAGAGTTACCACACTTGCGATACGCAGGTGTGATGCGAGACGGTTACGAGTAAACCAATGTGGAGTCTTCATATTTTTGGGTGTAGTTCGGGTTGGAGTTTCGACTAACTTTCCCGGCACAAGAGAAGAACAGTTTGTAAGAATCACGAAGAAGACGTCAACATTTTTAACATTATATTTTTGTAATGTTCGTCATTATTGGCGGCGCGTTTGTTGTCGTAGACATCTGAAGTGATACTTGGGACGGCACATCTGCCGTCATCCTTTGCGCGTTCTAACTTTCCTTTAAGGTGACTAACATCTGTCCTGACCTCTCGGTCTGACCCACCGTCCAATTTTTCCTTCTAAATTTCTCGCGCCTCATTCATCGTCTCGCTTATGAAAATTCTTCTTGCGGGTATTCTCGGCGGACTCGCCATGTTTATCTGGACGTCGATCGCACATCTGGTGTTGCCGTTGGGAGAAGCCGGTATTCAGGAAATTCCAAATGAATCAGTCGTGCTCAGCGCGATGCAAAGCAACATCGGCGACCAGACCGGTCTTTACATTTTTCCCGGTCTTGGCGTCGGCAAAAACGCGACCCGCCAGGAAAAGAATGAAGCGATGAAACAAATAGCAAGGAAAGCCGCCAGCGGTCCATCTGGGCTTTTAATGTATCATCCCACGCGGCCGTTTACCTTTGGAAAATGGATGGGAATTGAGTTCGGCACGGAATTACTGGAAGCGATTCTGGTAGTGTTCCTTCTCTCTCAAACTCGTATCGCGAGTTTCATTGGCCGGGTCGGTTTCGTCATCGTTGCCGGGATCCTGGCCGCGATCGCCACCAACGTTTCCTTTTGGAACTGGTATGGTTTCCCGGGTATTTACGTCGCCAGCTACATGCTTATCCAGATCGTTGGCTTCTTCGTTGTGGGAATCGTCGCAGCGCTGCTGTTGCGAAAGCATGCCGTCGCAGCATAAAAACGGATCACTAATCGCGAGTCACTGATCACGCTGCGCGCCTTTGTAACGAGCCTCTCGCACCGTCAGTGCCGGATTTCCGTTCGTCTTCCCGTAAGTCGCCTCGGCTTTGTGATCGCTTCGCTCGAATCGCCGTTCTTTTGACGTAATGGGAGGATTCCATGTCCCACCAGCCGCATTTATTTTCAGGAATCCTGCAATTTCTCTTTCAGAAAGATCCGTGCCCTTGACGTGAGAATACCTTTCCAAAATGCTCCATCCATTAGCGAAAATCACGAAGTAGAGATATCGACCCTTATGATACAGGACGCTGACGCTCCCATCGTCAAGTAAATGCCGTTCGACCATGTTGCCATATGAGTCGTCAACTTTGTCGTAGCTATCGCCCAGCTTCGCCAGGAGAGAGCTCGAGGCAGTAACAATTGCCAGCGCAACAACAAGAAGCTGCCTCATATGACGTTCACGATCCCTTTTACTTCCTTACTTCCGCTCCAGATACTTTATCTGCTTCGTTCCATTTTTGGTATTGTCATCCGGCCTTTCTTCAATCAGTTCCTCGGCAATCACCGTGTGAAACGAAACCACGATCCAGTCAGCGTCTGTGCCTACCACGGGGCGATGCCAGACATTCTGCGGAATTGAAATCCAGCGCTGCTCCAGCGGCGCGTCCGGATGACTGACCAACACATTCGATTGCCACTTGCCTGGTTCGCCGGTTCGCATGTCGCCGCTCCCTTCGAACGACATCATACGTTGATGACTGTTCGGATGGCGTTCCGCTCCGGTGTCCACGCCCGCGCGCAGGACAAACACCCATGCAGATCGGATCTCACGCGGTAACGCGCGACCGAAAACCGTTAGCGGAATTGGTTCCCAGGTCATTAACGCCTCCTTCTTCCGAGCCAGCTCCGCGCGGACGCGTTCGACAATTGGGCGAATTTGTTCGCGAACAGTCTCAGACTGTAGAATGGTGTCGATCGATCCAAGTCGCGTGCGTTCTTTCAGTGTCATTCCGCGAATATTCACTATCAATTGCGTTTCCCAATTCTTAATTCTTGCTTCCTGGTTTTTCCCTCCTGCTTAATTCCTTCGGTGGCGAAGAAAGGCAAAACTCGAAAGCGAGCCGTACAAATCGACGTTCGCGAGTCTGGTGTGCACGGACGCGGTGTTTATACCGCGCAGTTCATTCCCGAAGGCACCCGCATTATCGAATACACGGGTGAACGCGTCTCATGGGCAGCCGCTCCCAACGACGAGAACGATCCGCACACGTTCAATTTTGGCCTGGATAACGGCCAGGTAATCAATCCACAGATTGGCGGCAACGACGCGCGCTGGATCAACCATTCCTGCGATCCAAACTGCGAAGCCAACGAGGAAGACGACCGTATCTTCATCGACGCGATGCGCGATATCCAGCCCGGCGAGGAACTCTTTTACGATTACGGGCTGGAAATCGACGAACCCATCACAGAAGAATCAAAAAAGAAATACG
>JBKPOB010000050.1:0-7292 GCA_046732875.1 Verrucomicrobiota bacterium
GTCCTGGCTCTAACACAGTGTTCAGCTCGCAGGAACGCAGCATCGCGTCAGGTTTTACCATGCGCACGACGGTTGTTATAAGGTCGTTCAGATTCAATCGCTGCCGGGCCCGGACTTCTTTTTTCACCATGCTCTGAAGCCCGCGAATCACATCGCCGGCGCGGTGTCCATCAGCGATAATGTCACTGAGTAAGTCGCGAAGTTCGTGAAGATCGACATCGCCACGGTCGATGAAGCGCTGTCCAGCGCTGGCATTGCTAGTGATTCCGGAAAGCGGCTGATTTAGCTCGTGAGCAATGGATGCTGCCAACTGTCCCATCGCTGCCACTCTGCTAAGATGGCCCAGTTCGTCGCGGTGGCGAAGAGCTTCAAGTTCCGCTTGTTTACGGGCGGTAATATCTGCCACCGCTGCCAAAATAAGCATGCCATCTTCGGTTTCGATAGGGTTGAGTCCAATCTCCACTGGAAACTCACTGCCGTCCTTTCGTCTAGCGAACAATTCTCGCCCGGCACCAATTACCACAGCCTCCGGCCTAGCCAGGAATTTTGCTCGATGCGTCGGGTGAATTCTGTGAAATCGCTCTGGCACGAGGACGTTCACAAGTTTTCCTACAAGCTCCTCGCGCGGATAGCCGAACAGCTCTTCGATGTGACTGTTCACGAGGACGATGCGCCCATCCTTGTCCACGAGGACAATTCCGCTAGGCGAAGCTTCGACTGCGAGTCGAAATTTTTCCTCCGCCTGCTTGCGCTCTGTCACGTCCATGGAGACGCCGCGAAGCCCGATAGTCTTGCCATTCGCATCGATTATGCAACGTCCACGCGTCGCCATCCAGCGCACACGACTGTCAGGAAGCACGACTCGAAACTCGGATTCGTAATCCTTACCGCTCTCAATTGCATCGTTGAGGGCCTTTCGGACTCGATCGCGATCGTCGATATGAATTCGAGAAATAAAGTCTTTGAATGTGACCTTGCCAGAAACAGGCAATCCCAAAAACTCACGGCGTGTTTTCGTGGTCCATACCTCATTGGTGTTTGAGTTCCATTCCCACATTCCTAGCTTGGCCGCATCCGCAGCCAGACTCATCCGCTCCTCGCTGTCGCGCAGCGCCTGCTCCTCATTTATGAATTCAGTAACGTCGAGGCACGATCCGATATAACCAGTAAAGTTTCCGTGCGCGTCATAACGCGGCGCACCGCGGTCAGAAACCCAACGGTACTCGCCGTCGTGACGTCTCAGCCTGTACTGCATGATGAACGGCTGGCGCGCATCAAATGCCTCCGTGTAAATCTTGAGACACCATTGCAGATCGTCCGGGTGCACGTTCTCCGCCCAGCCGTTTCCCATTTCCTGCTCCATGGTACGACCGGTAAATTCCAACCATGGCTTATTGAAGAACGTACAAAGTTTGTCCACGCCGGACATCCAGATAAGAACTGGCGCCGCATCCGCCACGACGCGAAAACGTGACTCGCTTTCGCGCAGCTCGGTCTCTCTGGATGCGCGTTCCTCGATTACGGCCGCGAGAAACAACACTGGAACCGCCAAGACGATCAAAAATATTTGGATTGAAAGCGCATTTTGTTCGGCCGTTTCGCCGGAGAATGGTCCATGCCCGTGCGTCCCGCTCCAAATAGCCAAAAAGCCGACAATTGAGATAGCAGTGCTTGCTCCAAGGGAACCGAATCGTACCGCCGCCCAAAGAACGAATGGCAAAGGGAGAAAAAGAAGAGCCGAATCCTCTCCTGGTCCAAATTTATAAAGAACAGCGAGGCTGACCAGGAAGAGACTAAGAAAGAGAGCGCATGCCTGAAAGTAGAGCGCGCGTCGAGCCGTTCGCAGGACTCGAATTACATCCGTCGCCCACGTTACGATCAACGGCACCACTATTAATGCCGCGACGGCGTTTGAAAAAGATCGTATCCGGATCAACTCCCAGTAAGCGCCTTGGCCCCACTCATTCCACGCCACAAACGCAGTATCTAAAAACGAGGACAAAAACGGACCGAGGGAGACTACGCAAAGACAGAACACTCCGACGTTGCGAAGGCTTTTAAAGTCGATCGGTCCACCGACTAGGTAGCGCGTCAAACCTGCGCCGATCAGCGCTTCGCACGAGTTGCTGATGAACCAGCACGAAATCATCAGTGGTGGAACGTGACTCTGCAGTTGCGCCGCCCAATGCGCTGGAAAAGCGCTCAACAGGACGAACCACCAGATGCGCGGTGGTGTTAGCAACAGCGCCGCGACCAGGATCGAATTCGGAGGCCAAAGAACGGAGACTGGATGAGGCTGAAAAGTGAGCGCAAAACCAATTTCGGCCCCAAGGTAATATCCAGCAAACACCCACAAACCGATCACCAGCAGGCGCCATTCAAAAGGCGCTCTGGAACTATCCGCCTTTCGCGCCGTTAGTTGAACACTCGCAACTTCAAAAGATTGAGAGAAACATTTCATCTCTAGTCTTGCTGTCAGTTTTTCCGACGTTTATACCACTGCGCGCTTCACTAGGAAAAGCCCCTATATTTCTATAAAGAAATCTTCTTAAGAGATTTCAACGAAATGACAACGAGAAAGCTCCTCTGTTCGAGCTAACGATGGTCGGCAAAGCCCAATATAAAAGCTTAAGAATTTATTTCTCGCCCTGATTGAGAGCATCGCGAACCGCAGCGATGAATTTTTCATCGTCAAACGGTTTCATGAAAAATGCGACAGGGCCGATGGCCATCGCGGTAGCGCGGGCGGCGAGATCTTCACGCGCGGTAATGACAATTACACGCGTCTTAGGCGAAAGAGCGCAAAGACGGGCCAGCACTTCCAAGCCGGTCACCTGATCCATCCAGATGTCGGTCACGACCACCGGCACGAAATGATTACTGGCGTGGGTTAGAAAATCTTCCGCTTTGTCAAATGTGCGAACCTTGAACCCTTCGGACGCGAGTAGGTACGCCATCGACTTGAGAACGGAAAGATCGTCATCCAACAGACAGACTTCTTTTCCTTCCGCTTCGCTGGGATTGCTCATGCGGCTGCTACGGTTTGCATTTGTCCGCGTACGGCTGGGAGACGAACAATCATGCGCGCGCCGCGGTCGGGAGCGTTTTCCGCCACGATCGTGCCGCCGTGCGCTTCGATAATCGATCGAACAATCGTCAAACCCATTCCCATTCCTTTTTGTTTGGTCGAAAAGAAATGATCGAAGACTTTGTCCGGCTGATCCTTTGGCAACCCCGTTCCAAAATCACGCACGCTCACTTCAGCAACATCGCCCTTGTCGGAGCGTGTGCTAATAATGACACGGCGTTCGGCTGGCGGCAGTCCTTCCATGGCATCGAGCGCATTCAGGATCAGATTGAGCAGAACCTGCTGGATCTGCACAAGAGTGGCGCTGACTTGAGGAAGCTGCGGGTCCAGCTCGGTGGTCACGACACTTTCACGGGTTAACACGTCCGAGCTAACGAGTCGCACAGTATCTGTAATAACTGCATTGAGGTCTAACAGAGTGTGAACGCTTGCTTCCTTGCGCACCAAACTCCGAATTCCGCGAATCACTTCTCCGGCGCGTTGGCTGTCCGCTGCCATGTCCTGTAACAGTTGCTGCAACAGCGCCGGATCGATGTTTCCGCGCTCAAGAAAACGACGCGCGGCAGATGCATTGTTTGCGATCGCGGTAAGCGGTTGATTGAGTTCATGAGCGAAGGACGCGGTCATTTCGCCCATCAGGGAGACGCGATTCCGATGAGCCATTTCTTCGCGTTGATGTTGCAATTGAAGATCGGCCTGTTTCTGAGCACTAACGTCGAGCGTTACTCCGATGGTTTCCAGAAGATTTCCTTCCTCATCCTTCAAACAGCGTCCCCGCATGATCACCCAGCGCGTTTCTCCGTAGGGCAAGAGAAGACGGTGTTCGCTTTCGAATGTTCCGGAAAGAGCACACGAGCGATCGTAAGCC
Organism: Verrucomicrobiota bacterium; assembly: GCA_046732875.1. Classification (GTDB taxonomy): domain Bacteria; phylum Verrucomicrobiota; class Verrucomicrobiia; order Chthoniobacterales; family UBA10450; genus Udaeobacter. The sequence continues at coordinate 3,957 of JBKPOB010000050.1, forward strand.
GCTTTCACATCCGCTCGCTCGTCGGGATGGACACGGGAAAGGATCAGATCACAGGTAAGTGGCAGATTGGAATCGAAGCCGTAGATCAGCCGGCCTTTTTCACTCATCCAGGCGGAGTTCTGTTCCGGATACAAAATCCAAAAAGCAAGGTCGGCCGACTCGGCTGCGAGGTTGATCCGCGCCTCGCGCTCGCACAAAATCTCCTGCTGTCGCTGGCGCTCGATGGCGATGCCGGCAATGTGAGTGGCGATTTGGGTTAGCCGCGTCTCTTCCGGCAGCGGTCCCCGTTTTTCCTCGCGATACATCGCGAAGGAACCCAAGACATCACCGTGCGCCGAGAGAATCGGTGTCGACCAGCAGGCGCGTAGTCCGCAAATCCCCGCTAACTCACGGTATTCAGCCCAGAGCGGATCAGTCATCACATCGGTCACCACGACTGGTCGTCGCGTATACATGGCAGTGCCGCACGAACCACTCCGCGGTCCGATCGCGGCGCCGTCCACCGCTTTCACATACGCCTCCGGCAGGTTTGACGCCGCGCCATGACGGACATGTTTGCCATCGCGGTTGAGAAGAAGAATGGAACAGCGCAATCCTTCGGCCTGGCTTTCCATGAGAAGAACAAGGCTCGTCAGAACATCCGCCAACGGCGCATCGGCTGCGATCATTTCAAGAACGCGACTTTGCCCGGCACGAAAGAATTCTTCCTCTTTGATCCGAGTGATGTCGCGGCAAACAATCACGCCGCCTAACACTTCGCCCCTGGCGCTGCGCAGGGGGCGACCTGTGATTTCTGTCCAGATTCCATGGGGCGCTTTTTCGTGTCGCACGAACATCTCGATATTGTCCACGTCCTCACCGCGAATCGACCGTGTCATCGGCAGTTGATCGTGTGGAAATGGAGTGATCTTGTCCGGCAGATATAATCCGTAGCGATGCGACCATTCTGTAGAGGGCATCTCCATTGCACCTTTTCCGAACATGCGTTCGGCTGCCGGATTAAAGAGAAGAAAGTTTTCGTCTTTGTCGGCGACAATGACGGCGTCGCCCATGTTGGCCAAAATAGATTGAAGGATTTCGTTCGTGCGCGCGAGTTCTTCCGCAGCCCGTTTACGTTCCATAACGAGACCCAACTGCGCGGCGATTGCCGCAATCACCTTGACCAACCGTTCGTTCTTGGTCCGCGATTCCCGCATGAAAAACTCGAGAACGGCGATGACCTTGCCGCGCGATAAAATGGGAATTGCCACGCCGGTTTTCAACCGAGCCGTCCGCGCTGCAGCTGATCGCGGAAAGTTCGGATCATTGGTGACATCCTCGACCCAGGCCGGCTGCTTCGATTCCCACACGCGTCCGGGAAGCCCGACGCCCGGATTAAAGTGAGACGCCTCAGAAGCGGACCTAAACGGTTTTAGTTCACCATCACCGCAGTACCACGCCGCAACAAAATCAAGAAAAGCTGCATCGGGTTTGGGCACCCACGCGTGGCCCAACACCCAGCCCGTCTTCTCGCAAACTTCGCGAAGCACGATTTCCAATGCCGAAGCCATATTACTTGCTGCCGCAACTTCAATCGTGATCGCATGCAGCAAGTCGAGCTGCCCTTCACTTTGGTTGTAGTCTTCTTCCCTGGCAGTGGGATTATTCATTGTTAGCTACCGATAGAACTAAAGGTCAGCAATTCAACTGGACTAAAGGCCAATAATTCGACTGCCACAACAAGCCATTGCGCCGCTTAAGCTACATTTCTTTGATTGCCTAGCGAGGCACGGTCGATTGGAATAGACTGAATCCTATGCCCTTCGAAAAATTTGACCTTGAGAACCTCGACAAAGAGCGCCGCAAAGCGATCGCTAAGTCTATTCGTACAATCAGCGTCGAAGAACTAAAGACGATGGGACAAGAACTATTTCACTACGCCGATGATCCGTGGCGAGAGGCTTTTTTCAAATTCATCGCCGAAAACCCGGGTGCTACGTTTCATCACGCGACCACCAGCGACGGTGTCAACATTGTCTACTGTCGAGACCACGACAAAGGGATGTGGTTCCTGCCGGGCAGCGGCATGGGTCCATTGCAAGCGAGAGGGCGCAAGATCATGAAGGAAATGATCGCGAGCGCCCATTGAGATCCTTCCCCGTCGCACGGCGTGTTTGCCTCTCCTTTCGAAGATGAGCGCGGCCACTGAAGAACAAGCGTGTTCGGTTTTAATATCACGTCAAAGTGGCAGCATCGCTGTCCGCGATGCAGTGAAGAGAAAGACTGCTACGGCAAAAGCGAACGCGACCATGCGCACCCGGCGCTGCTCGAACTTTCCCGACGCACTCGCAAAGAAAAGCACTGTGGCAAACAAAACAGTGTTCGCGAGGTACTGACCGGAAATGCTGCCAGCGCTGCGCGCGTTCTCAAGCGTGCTTGTCGCCTTCGAGTTCAATTCGTCGGCGTCGTGCGTTCCTCGTACTTCGTATAAATTTGGGACGAACGGATGCGGATCGGCGTTGGGATTTTCAAAAGGTCTTTGCGCTACCCATGCATCGTAAGCCTTGCGCACATCGGGAGGGAAACGTTCTACGTAAAACTTCGCCAGCTGTTCATTGCCCATCTGTTTCGCGGCGAGCACTTCCATAAACATTGCGGTGTGAATCGTGGCCTGCTGCATTCCTTGCAAACTCAGCAGACCCGCCTTGCGCTCCAGCGAATTAAATTCATTCATCAATCGATTGCTTTGCCGCGTCCACGCTGCGGATTGATACGAGCACCACGCCGTGGCAAGCGTCGCTAACGCCATTAGCAAGGCAGTGACAGGCTCGACCCATTTTTTCTTTTCGCTTTGTTCTCCACGCGAAGCAAGGTTCATGTTGTCGAAGGTGATTGGAGAAAAGCAAAGAGCTAAATAACTCGGCTACACAGGGGTTAGACTTGTCTGGTTATTGTCCAAGCGCTGTAGATTTTCTTGGTCATGACCGCGAAGAAAAACGCAGTCGAGAGGCCGCACATGAGGATTCCCGTCAGGCCTTCGATCGGCCCGTACAACCGCCATTCTTCTGGCAGCACGATATCTCCGTAGCCAATCGTAGCGTAGGTAACACCGGAAAAATAGAATGACGCCTCGGCGTCTGGGAGACACTTCTGCCACCAGAAAAACAGTCCCCAGATAACGATCTCAAACACATGAATAACAATCAGTAACCACGCAAGGCGAATCAGAAGCCACGCAATCGGCCAAAACCGCGTCTCGAGCTGACTTGTGGAGCGCAACGAGTAACTTAGCATCAGGCCAAGCCCGACAGAATGAATAGTCACGGTGATCGCGACGAGGCACAAGGCAATTAGAAG
>JBKPOB010000051.1:0-27975 GCA_046732875.1 Verrucomicrobiota bacterium
AGTCCAGTTCGTCACGTATTCAGGCCACGTGGTGACCGGAATTGTTCCATCTGCTATCAAAGGCGCCGACGGTAACCAGGAATTTTTCGCATGCATCCGAAAACGATTGGCATAATTGCGCACACAGGGAAACCGGGTGTCGGTGACCTGGTCAATGCAATCACCCGAGAGCTCGGTCGTTTTTCAATCACGGCTTTGCTTGAAAAAGAAACAGCGCGCATTGCCGGAAAGAAATCCGAGTATTCCATCGTTGAACTTGGTGCCGCGTCGGACCTTCTAGTTGTGGCCGGAGGCGACGGAACGATTCTGCGCGTAGTTGGACAGCTCGGCGAGGCCATCAAGCCGATTTTTGGCATCAACGTCGGCTCGCTTGGTTTTCTGACCACCGCAAGCTCTGCGACTTACCGAGAGGCGGTGGCATGCTTAGCGAAGGACCGAATCAATTTTGGTCGACGAGCGTTGCTCGAAGCCCGGGTGCGGCTCGGTGAAAAACAGACCGCTAAAATGCTGGCGCTAAACGATGCGGTTTTGAGTCGCGGCGAACTTTCGCGCCTAGTGCTCTTGCGCACGCGAGTCAATGGCGAATCACTCACAGAGTTCAATGCCGATGGCTTGATTGTGGCTACGCCGACCGGTTCAACAGCGTACTCGTTATCGGCCGGCGGCCCCATCCTGGACCCGGAGTCGGGCGTTTTCGTGATTACACCGATTTGCCCGCACGTCCTGACAAATCGATCAATCATTGTTGCCGAAGGATCGACAATCGAGATCGAAGCGAGCGATCCCGACTATCCGGTGTACTTAACCCTGGACGGCCGCAAGCCCATACATGTTGAGCGCGGATCAGTAGTCACCATCCGCAAGGCGAAGAAACCGCTGCCACTAGCATCACTGCCCGATACCTCATTTTTCAGCGTGGTCAGGCAGAAATTGAAGTGGAGCGGAAGCAATCTTTAAAGACGGTTTGCCAATAGGCGACCGGCGCTACACGTGACTATTTTATATGACATATATTGTCTGATGTTGTAAACGAGAATCCTTTCGCGTTCGCCTGCTGCCTCGGTGCAACCTTTGAATCACGCCGTCCCGACCATGAGCCTTGACGTTCCGCCGCGGGCTGGTAGCGTCCGCCCAATCTCGAGTCTTTTATCCCGTAAGGCATCATGAATACTTCCAGCAGCGTTCTTGTTCGTTATTCGATAGTTGGTCTTTGTGCGATTTTTGCCTGCGCTTCACCCGTTCGAGCGGCACGCGAGGAAATGTCGGGCAGCATCCAGGACGTGATGACCCCAGCAGAATTCAAGGCCGCAGGTTTGAATAAGCTTTCGCCAGATGAATTACAAAAGCTGAACGCGTGGCTGCAAGGCTACAGAGAAGTCGCCGAGAAGGCTGCCGCGAAGAAAGCTACGGCGGTCGCATCGCGCACCAAGCTCGACCTTCTTGTAAGCCGCGTAGACGGGCAGTTTAACGGGTTAACCGGCAGGACCGTGATTCGTCTCGAAGACGGAACTGCGTGGAAACAAGCAAATGCTGATGACCGGTTTCGGCCGAAGGTAACTGATCACCCGGGAGCCGTGGTGATTCACGGCATCTTTGGCTACAAGATGCAGATTGAAGGAACCGGAGAATTTTATGTTGATCCGGTCCGAAATCCGTAGAATAGCCGTGGCGCCACGCCCCTGCGGATGTGCCTGATTTCAGTGGTTCAGGGTTGCGGTTTTCAGACGCAAGGCTAATTACTCAAGTCTCTTAGCATACTTATTTTGGTGTATCGATAAAAAGATTACTTACGTCGCTCTCGCTGCAAAACACGCCTATTCCAGCGGAAATTCGATGTGTTCCTCAGGTTCTCGCGGGACGAGACCGTTCCGCGCGATGATTCGTGCGCAGGTATTCCACCGCAGTATCGGGTCGTCATACCCAGGCGGACGAATCGATTCAGCTTTTTCGAACCAAGTCATCGCCTCGCGCAAAAGATCGTAAGCCTGAAATCTGCAATCCGGCGTGTTCTGACGCAGCTTCGCCTTGCCCCGGCGCTCGGCCACGATTCCGGAATAATACGCATGGTCGTACGCTGATTTCATCCGGGACAGCAGCTCCTTGGTCTGCGTATCGCTGACGCCATAGCCTTTTTCGAAGCGATCGGTCAAGGCGAGCAGGAGCGTGACAATTGCCTCCTGGTTTTCGGGGTCAACATGGAGGATATCGAGGCAGATGCTCTCCGCTTCGCCCGGTTCGTTGAGCAAACGGTAGCGCTCGGCTTTTTCGAGCGCCGCAGGGATTGCGTCTTTGTGGAGCAACTTTAGTTCGCTCATGTCTCGTGAAGGTTAAGAAATTTATAGAAGACAAAAAGTTAAAAAGGTTCCCATCGACCTTGTTTCACTTTGTAACTTTTTAAACTTTTTAAGTCTTCTTAACGATTCAGCAATCTTTTGAGTCGTTTCCAGATCCAACCAAATGGATCGTAAAAGTCGTCCACTACACGCTCCTTTAGCGGAATAATTCCGTTATCGGTGATTTGAATGCTCTCGGGGCAAACCTTTGTGCAACACTTCGTGATGTTGCAATAGCCGATGCCCTGCGTGTTTCGCAATTCCTCGATGCGATCCTCGACATCGAGTGGATGCATTTCCAACGCGGCGACATGAATCAGAAAGCGCGGTCCGATAAATTTCTCATGCATCTGGTGGTCGCGTAACACGTGACAAACATCCTGGCAAAGAAAGCACTCAATGCACTTACGGAATTCCTGCACGCGATCGATGTCCTCTTGCTGCATTCGCCATGTGCCATCGGGCGCATCGGGTGGCCGCGGCTTAAATGGTTTGATTTTTTTCTTCACGCGAAAGTTCCAGGAGACATCCGTGACGAGATCTTTCAAGATCGGAAACGCTTTTAGTGGCTCGACAGTCACCGGTTTTTCCAGCGGGAGTTCGCTCAGTCGCGTCATACACATGAGTTTTGGCATGCCGTTGACTTCCGCTGAGCAAGAACCGCACTTCCCGGCTTTGCAATTCCATCGGCACGCCAAGTCCGGCGCCTGCGTGCGCTGAATATCGTGAACTGCGTCAAGCACCACCATGCCCTCGGCAACTTCCGTAGTGTAATCGCGAAATTCGCCACTTTTGGCATCCCCTCGCCAGATTTTGAAAACGGCTGTCGCCATGAAGTTGAAAGGTTAAAAGGTTGAAACGTTAAAAAGTATCGCCGAGTTCATCAACGAGCCCTCCTTCATCCGACTCCCGTACGATGAGTGAGCCTTCCGATTTACGGTTACGAAGAAAACGAATGTAACCATTTATCAAGCGCTGCACTTCTTTTGCCTGTTCCTTCAGCTCGACTATTTCAGCTAGGGAGAGGTAATCCTGATCCTGACAAACATTCAAATCGTCTAGCCGTTCTGCGAGAGATCCGCGCGACTGAACCTGGAATTTGATTTCGTCAAGGTAGTGGTAGCGTCCGTGACCTTCAGCGATATTGTTGGTCAACGAAACAGCAGCCCGACGGATCTGGCGACCAAGCTCATACTTTTCAAAATCCGGGAATTTCCGTGCAGCTGCGTACATTCGTTTTCGAAATTCTCGAGCCTTTTTGTAAACCTCGAGATCCTCAAATGTTCGAAATGCCGAGTCCTGATGTTCTGGCAGCCTTTTCAACCTTTTAACTTTTTAACCTCTTCAGGGAGTCTCAACGATTCTCCTCAATCACCTGCTTCAAATACTCCGGCATTTCCGGCAACGGCTCCAACCGGACTTGCATGGAGCCGTCTGCTGCTTTCGCTATCATCGTATTCACCTTGGCAAACTGCTCGTTTTTGTCGGGATAATCGTCCCGGAACTGTGCGCCGCGACTTTCCTTTCGTTCCAGCGCAGCGCGTGTGATCGCTTCAGAAACTATGAGTAGATTTTTTAAGTCGAGCGCAGTGTGCCAACCCGGATTGTATTCACGATTACCTGTGACCGCGGCGTTTTCAGATCGCTTTCTAAAATCACCAATCTTCCCCAAAGCTTCGCGCATTTCGCTTTCGTTACGCACGATCCCCACCAAATCTTGCATGACATCCTGCAAATCCTTTTGCACTTGATAAGGATTTTCGCTGCTGCTTCGATCGAATGGAGCAAGCGCTTCACGCGCATCGTTTTCGATTTTGTCGTTGTCGATTTTGCCTAACGAATTCTCTTTTGCGAATTTTGCAGCAAATTCGCCCGCGCGTTCCCCGAAAACCAAAAGATCGGAGAGCGAATTGCCACCCAGCCGGTTTGCGCCGTTGATTCCCGCAGCGCATTCACCTGCGGCAAACAATCCGGGGACGCGCGACATTTGCGTATCGGGATCAACGTGTACACCGCCCATGATGTAATGCGTCGTTGGGCCCACCTCCATGGGTTGTTCTGTAATATCGATGTCGGCCAGTTGTTTGAACTGGTGATACATACTCGGCAGCTTGCGCTTAATGTGTTCGGCAGCGTTCGGCAGCTTTTGTTTGATCCAGGAAATGTCGAGATAAACGCCGCCATGCGAGCTTCCCCTGCCCTCCTTGATCTCGCGCACAATGCAACGTGAAACATGATCGCGGGTCAGAAGCTCAGGCGGGCGCCGCGCATCTTTGGCTCCTTGGCAATAACGCCAGCCTTCCTCTTCGTTGTCCGCTGTTTGAGTGCGATAATTTTCCGGAATCGCATCGAACATGAAACGGCGACCCTCCTTATTCGTCAGGATCCCGCCTTCACCGCGCACACCCTCGGTTACCAAGATTCCCATTACGCTCGGCGGCCAGACCATTCCGGTGGGATGGAATTGGACGAACTCCATGTCGATTAACTCAGCGCCCGCGTTATAGGCAAGCGCGTGCCCGTCGCCCGTGTACTCCCAACTGTTACTCGTGATTTTGTACGCTCGTCCAATGCCTCCAGTAGCCAGCACCACCGCTTTGGCACGGAAAATTTTGAAGCGTCCGCGTTCGCGTTCATAACCAAATGCCCCAACTACGCGGTCGCCGTCTTTAAGGAGGGAAAGCACGGTCTGTTCCATATAGACGTCGATGCCCTGGTGCACACCGTGATCCTGCAGAGTGCGAATCATTTCCAAGCCTGTGCGATCGCCCACGTGAGCAAGGCGCGGATACTTGTGCCCGCCGAAATGTCTCTGCAGAATCCGTCCATCTTTCGTGCGGTCGAACACGGCGCCCCACGCTTCAAGTTCTCGGACGCGATCAGGCGCTTCTTTCGCGTGCAACTCCGCCATGCGCCACTGATTGACATATTGCCCGCCACGCATCGTGTCGGCGAAATGCACTTTCCAGTTGTCCCGCTCGTCGACATTCGCGAGCGCAGCGGCAATCCCGCCTTCCGCCATTACGGTGTGCGCTTTGCCTAACAAAGATTTGCAAACAAGTCCGACGCGTACTCCAGCTGCGGAAGCTTCAATGGCCGCGCGCAATCCCGCGCCGCCAGCGCCGATGACCAGAACATCATGTTCATGCGTCTCATATTCCATAGTCAGGGTGTTGCGTCCGCGCTGTGCGGGAATCTCGGGAGCCAGCGATTCACCGATCGCTTGTAAGCGAAATAACTTTCGCCAAACCGTGCTTCTAGTCCGGGTTCCTCAACGAAAACGACGTACAAGTGGAAGAGCACGAACACCGCAACAGCAAAAAGCAGAATCGCCAGCGACCGCTGATAGAGACCGAATCCAACCAACATTCCTGCGCCTCCTATGTACATTGGATTGCGAACAAATCTGTATGGGCCTGCAGCGACAAATTCACGAGGCGGATCGAAGATAGCCGGCGTCCCTCGTCCCCGCACAACAAAGACTCCTGCGCACGCCAAAACAATCGATGCGCCAATTGTGCCGACGAGGATTCCGGCAAATGTGATCCACCCTGGCAATGGAATTTTCAAACGTTCGTCCAGCGGCTGAACGCGCGACGCTAACCATCCGAAAAACAGAATGAACGCCGTCATGTAGCATAACGTCCGAAATGCTACGAAAACAGTTGCCATGTCAGATAATTCTCCAATCTGTCCAAACACCTAGCGCGCACAGGCGCACGTACAGATCAGCAAAGCCGACCCAGAACAGACTCAGCCATGCCCAGAGCATGTGCCGGCGATTAAAACAAGTCACACACGTGTAGGCGCGATAGCATGCAGCGGCTTTGGAAAATTGATCTAAAAGACCACCGGCCAGGTGCCGGAGCGAATGACAACCAACAGTATAGCCGCCGAGCAGCACGACGTTGATTGCCAACACGATTGTGCCCACGCCAATTCCAAATCCGTCTGGAAACCAGAGCGCTTTCCAGACATCGTACGCTAGAACCAGAAGGAACAAGAACGCGAGGTAGAGAAAGTAGCGATGAACGTTCTGCATGATGAGCGGAAACGAACGCTCGCCCCAATAGCTTTTGCGTGGCTCGCCGACCGTACACGCAGGCGGATCGGCCCAGAATGCTTTATAGTAGGCGCCGCGATAGTAATAACATGTCAGCCGAAATCCGCCTGGGGCCCAAAGAACGAGCAGCGCAGGGGAAAAAATTAACCAAGCCGGCCACCAGCTTGGCTTGGGTCCGAACCAGCTGTGCGGCGAGTCACCGAAAAGTTCAGGTGAATAAAATGGTGAGATGTAATTGCCAAAAAAATAATTCTGCCCCTGAAACGCGGCCCACGTGGAATACACGATGAAAATCGCCAACCCTACAAACACAAGCAGCGGTTGTGTCCACCAGATGTCAGCTCGCATGGTCTCGCCGAATGACCTGCGCGGCAGCGTTGATGTCCCATTCATTTGTCGTCTGCTCCTTCTACCGGCAGCTTTGCCTTTTTCCATGCTTCCCAGCTACCGGGAACATTCCAAAGATCGCTGAACCCTTGCGGCTTGAGAATGCTGGTAGCAATGCTTGCGCGATAGCCACTGCCGCAGTAAACGGCCGTCGGTTTGTTGCGGTCGAGTTGAGCCATTCGTTTGGCAAGTTCCGGCACAAAAATGTGCTGCGCACCGGGCACATGACCCTTCTTCCATTCGCCGGGTGAACGTACATCGACAATCTGCAGCGAGGCCTTTCGCTCATTCAGCTCGTGCACACTCATTTGCCCAATCCTTTCCAGCGGGAATCCCGTCGCGTCCCATGCCTTCATGCCACCGATGAGGTATCCCGCGAATTTTGTATAACCGGTGCGCACGAACAGCCGTACGATTCGTTCAAGATCATCATCATTCTCCATGACGAGAAGAATTGGTTTTTCCGGATCAAGCATCCAGCCCGCCCAGATGGAGAGAATTGGCGTGCCGCCGATATTGAGCGCGCCGGAAATATGACCGCCACCAAACGCAAGCATGGTGCGCACATCTACGAGAACGCCAGCCCTCTTATCGATCGCTTCCTTGAATGCCTTGGGTGGAAGACCGGGAACACGCGGAAGGTTTCCGAGCACTTTTGGTCCCTCCGCGTTCACTCTTTTCATGAGCGGATAATAATGCGGGACCGGTGGCGCACTTTGAATCGCGTAATCGGTGAAACTCTTTGCGTCGGCGAATTGCAAAAACTTATTAAACTTTCGCTCGTAACCGATCGTGCTGCTCAATCTCGCTCCGATATCAGCCCCACAGGGCGAACCCGCGCCGTGATTCGGATAGATCATCACGTGATCTGGCAGCTTCAAATAGAAGTCGCGCAGGGTATGAAACTGTTGTTCGGCGAGCTGCTTCGTGTGTTTCTCGCCTAACAAGTCCGGCCGACCAGCCGATGAAACGAAAAGCGAATCGCCAGTGAGCACCGCCCACGGCTCTTCCGGATGGTCTGTTTCGGAAAGTAAATACGACATGTGCTCAGGCGTATGACCCGGTGTATGCCGTGCCGTCACGAGCGCTTCGCCAAACGTAAAACGATCGCCGTCCTTTATTTTTTCAGGTCCAAATCCGTACTCAGCGCCACCTTCTCCGCTGGCATAAATTTTTGCTGACTCTAGACGCGCACAAAGCTCGCGTGAACCGCTGACCAAGTCGGCATGAATGTGCGTCTCGAAAATGTGCGTGATGGCAAGCCCCGCTTCGCGTGCCATCTCAATGTAAACCTCAACGTCGGCTCTCGGATCGAAAATTGCTCCGACTCCTTCGTCGTCGTCACCAAGCAGGTACGAGAGTTCGGCGATGCCTTCGGTCTGAATGGTCTTAAAAATGAGCGACATCGCCCAGATTTAACGCGAAGGCACGACGAAACTCAACAAGATCGACTGTACTCTTTGCGATCACGCGAACATCTTATTGATATCGGCATACTTCACCGCATCTTCTGCGAAGATAAACGTTCCATTTGTCTGCATCTCGCGCGCAGCCCGGAGGAAGGCACCGAGGGCTGCGCGCGAAAGCGCACTGCCGACGCTGATGCGTTTGACGCCAATCTCTGAGAGCTCGGCGAAACTCAACTGCACACCCTGTAGTCCCATGACCACGTTTACTGGGCGGTCCACTGAACGAACCACTGTGGTGATGTCGTCTTTACTTTTGAGTCCCGGCGCAAAGAGGACATCAGCGCCAGCCTCCTGAAATGCCTGAAGACGAGCGATCGTATCGGCGAGGTCGGCACGCCCGATCACATAATTTTCAGCGCGTGCTGTCAGTAGGAACGGAAAGCCTGACGAATGTGCCACCTCTGCAGCGGCGCGAACCCGCTCGGCCGCAAGCGAAAGTTCGTAGGGCGCCTGCTGGCGGCGTGCGGCGACATCTTCGATTGAGCAGCCCGCAAGTCCAGCGCTCGCGGCCAGCCGAATCGTCTCAGCCACATAGCGCGGATCGTCTCCGTAGCCGTTTTCAAGATCCGCACTGACCGGCAGATCGGTTGCCGCAGCAAGATCGGCCGCGTGTGCAAGCATCGTTTCACGATCGACAGCGCCATCAGGCTTTCCAATTGAGAACGCAAATCCAGCGCTCGTGGTTGCCAATGCCTCGAATCCGAGCGATTGCAACAATCGCGCGGTGCCGACGTCCCACGGATTGGGAATGATGAATGCCACATCGCGGTGGTGCAACGCCCGAAAGGCTTCTCCCTTTTCAGCCTGACTAGCCATTAACAAGCCTCACCGGATCTGGACCGTAATCGGCAACAAGTGATTAATCATGTAGGTGCCTCGGTCCGGGTCTCGGCGCATCGGTTGGGTCTGGCCAAGTGAATCTGTTGCGCGAGCAACGAGCGTTTGCTTTCCTGGCGCGGGCGTTTTCCAACTGAATTCCCAAAGTCGCCACGCATTTGGTTTCGATTCACTGACCAGTGTCGCCTCGTTCCACGTTGATCCTCCATCTGTGCTCACTTCGACTCGAACGATTTCGTTATCACCTGCCCAGGCGGCACCGTAAATGCGCACACTAGAATTCGCGGGGACCATTTCACCTTGAACCGGCCTGGCGATTTCTGCCTTGACCTGCATTTCCGCGACTGGACTGAGCACGCCAATGTCCCCTCGCCTTTTCCAGTACGCATAATCCAAGGTTTGATAGTAGCCGGTGAATGGCTCGGTGCTGACGATAATACGCTGCAACCATTTGATCGACGCCATTGCGTACCAGCCTGGCACAATCGCGCGCACTGGAAATCCATGTTCTGGGGGGATGTCCTTGCCGTTCATTTTATAGCCGAGCAACACGTCACGCTTCGCCTTTTCAAGCGGAACGCTTCGAGAAAACATGAGTTCGCCCGGAGGGCTTTTTGGATCATCGAGGATGCCGTGGTCCGCTCCTTCGAGAATGACCTCACGCGCGTTTGACCTGACAAGTGCGCGATCGAGCAAGACTGATAATAATACTCCGGTCCATTCGGCAGTGCCCACAGCACCCAATCCCCATTGAACTCCTTTTACCTTCGGGTCGAGAAAATTCCGATTGTTCCCGGCGCATTCCAATGTCAGCGGAATTGTGACCTGCTCTAATTCGACAAGCTCCTCATAATTAATCGTGAATGGTTTTTCGACTTCGCCCTCCACGTGTAGCCACCATGCATCTCTATCAATCTTCGGAATTGGGAAGTGCGTCCGGACATAGAATGATTCTGTCGGCGTGATGAAGCTCTCTGCCGTTTCAAAAGGCATCTCCAGGTTAAGCGGGTTGTCGCTTCGAACGATTCTGCCGTCAGGCAATTTGAGGTCGTTTTCTGCCATAGAGTCTTAAACGACAATCCTAGTCCCGCCGCTGAGGCTGCATCAGGATCTCAATGTCGTGCGCAGCTGCGAATTCGATCGCGCGCGAGTAGCCGGCGTCGACATGACGGAGGACGCCAGTGCCTGGATCGCTGGTGAGAACGCGCTCAAGGCGACGTTTGGAATTATCGGTCCCGTCGGCGACAACAACCATCCCCGCGTGTTGTGAGAAACCGATGCCAACGCCGCCGCCGTTGTGGATTGACACCCACGATGCGCCTGCGGCAGTGTTAATCAGCGCATTAAGCAGCGGCCAGTCCGCAATGGCGTCGCTGGCGTCGAGCATTCCTTCTGTTTCGCGATTGGGTGATGCGACCGAGCCTGCGTCGAGATGATCGCGTCCGATGACGATCGGCGCTTTAATTTCACCGCGCTTTACCAGGTCGTTCATGGCTACGCCAAACTCGGCGCGCTCGCCGTATCCGAGCCAGCAGATCCGTGACGGTAATCCTTGAAACTTAATCCGTTCACGCGCGAGCTTCATCCAGCGAGCGAGCGTTTGGTTTTTCGAAAATAATTCCAGCGCGAGCTTGTCGGTGCGGGCGATATCGTTGGCCTCGCCACTCAGTGCGACCCAGCGAAACGGGCCGCGTCCTTCGCAAAAAAGCGGGCGAATGTATTCGAGAACAAATCCGGGAATGTCGAACGCGTTTTTGACTCCAGCTTTTTTCGCCTGCGCACGAATGTTATTTCCGTAATCGAACGTGACCGCGCCTTTCTTTTGGAGAGCGAGCATGGCCTCGACATGCACAGCCATCGACTGCATCGCGCGCTCGACGTATTCGTCTGGATTTTTCTTGCGCAGCGCGAGCGCGTCTTCGAGCGACATTCCGTTAGGCACATAACCGTTCAACGCGTCATGCGCGCTGGTTTGATCGGTCAGAACGTCAGGAACGACTCCGCGCCGGACGAATTCAGGCAAAACATCGGCACAGTTACCGACAAGGCCGATCGAAAGCGATTTCCGATCCTTGCGCGCTTGCTCGATCAATTTGAGCGCTTCATCCAGCGACCAAGCGATCTTATCGCAGTATCCGCTCTTCAATCTTTTCTCAATGCGCGCCGGATCTACTTCCACACCGAGAAAAACCGCGCCGTTCATGGTCGCAGCTAGCGGTTGCGCGCCGCCCATCCCGCCGAGCCCGCCGGTCAGGATGAATTTTCCATCAAGTAACCCACCGAAATGCTTGCGTCCGGCAGCGGCGAAAGTTTCGAATGTGCCCTGCACAATTCCCTGGCTGCCTATGTAAATCCAGGAGCCTGCGGTCATTTGTCCGTACATCGTCAGGCCAAGACGCTCGAGACGATTGAACTCTGTGTAATTGTTCCATTGACCAACAAGATTTGAATTGGCGATGAGAACGCGCGGCGCTTCGTCGTGCGTCTTGAACTTGCCTACTGGTTTCCCGGATTGGACGAGAAGCGTCTCGTCGTTTTCAAGCTCACGCAGCGACTGAACAATTGCGTCGAAAGCTTCCCAGCTTCTCGCCGCACGGCCCGTTCCACCGTAAACAACGAGCCGATCAGGATCCTCGGCAACATTCGGATCGAGATTGTTCATCAACATCCGCATGGCCGCCTCCTGATGCCAGCCTTTACAGCTTCGCTCGCTGCCGCGTGGTGCCTGGACAGTTCTCTTCTCGGTCATAACCCTTCGTCCTCGCTATCAAAATCACCGCGACGAATCGCCTCTGCAACACGCGCGATGTCATTCGCGAGCGGCCGGTCCTTCGTTAGTGGCGGCGCGAATTTGCGAACGATGGCAAAAGCCCGTTCCACACCGGCACCGCTCTTCAACGGGCGCCGATGTTCCAGCCCTTCGGCAGCGGCGAGCAATTCGATGGCCAAGAGGTTTTCGGCAAGATCAACAATTGACCGCAGTTTCAATGCGCTCGTCATTCCCATGGAAACGTGGTCTTCTTTTCCGCCCGAAGTTGTGATGTTGTCAACGCTTGCGGGGTGCGCAAGCACTCGCGCTTCATTAACCAGGGAAGCGGCCGCCACATGCGCTGTCATAAAACCCGATTCGAGGCCGGGTTGCCGGGCGAGAAATGCGGGCAGGCCTTCACTCTTATCCGGATTAACCAGTCGATCCGTTCGGCGTTCGCTCATACTCATCAGATCGACAATTGCAATCGCAGCGTAATCGAACGCAAAGGCGAGCGGCGCACCGTGAAAATTCCCGCCTGAGATCACATCTCCACTTTCAGCGAAAACGAGTGGATTATCAGTCGCCGACGCAGATTCAACCAACAGCACATCTTCGCAGTGTGACAACGCACCGCGTACCGCACCATGCACTTGCGGCATGCAACGCAGGCTGTAGGCGTCCTGGACACGCGGATCGTTCTTAAGATGTGACTGACGAATTTCGCTTCCCTCCAGGAGCGCCAGCAAATGTTTTGCAGCGGCCCTTTGTCCAGCATACGGCCGGGCGTCCTGCAAACGAGCATCAAACGCAGCGGGCGTACCTTTGAGCGCTTCGAGGCTCATCGCACCCGAGACATCCGCGAGACGCGAAAGCCGTTTCGCGCGAAGAAGTGCAAGCCCGCCTACCGCATGCATGGCCTGAGTTCCATTCAATAGTGCAAGCCCCTCTTTTGCCTCCAAGTGCGCTGGTTCTAATTTCGCACGGCGCAACGCTTCAACGCTTTCCATTCGTTCGCCGTCGAGAAACGCTTCGCCTTCTCCAATTAACGTAAGCGCCAGGTGTGCGAGCGGCGCGAGATCGCCACTGGCGCCGGCCGAGCCTTTTTGTGGAACGACGGGATGGACGCGGCAATTCAGCATTTCGCAAAGCATTTGAATGATTCCGAGGCGAATGCCACTGAAGCCGAGCGCAAGCACGTTTGCGCGTAGCAACATCATCACGCGAACTTCGGGCTCGGACAGCGGCTCACCGATTCCACAGGCATGGCTGCGAACGAGATTGAGCTGAAGATCGCTCAGGGCTTCCCGCGGAATGCGAACATCGGAGAGTTTACCAAAACCCGTCGTTACGCCGTAAACGACCGCATCGCGCGCAATGATTTCCTCGACAACTTTGCGCGACGCCAGAATGCGCGGCTGCGCCAAAGGAGAAATCTGCACTGCCTCGCCATTGAGCGCTACGCCAGCGATGTCGCTGAGGGTCAGTGCCTGACCGTTTAATTCCATCGGCACAGCTTAATTGAACACAGAAAAATGGGAAGTGAGCGCGTTTGCATACATGAGCGGTATGCGTCGCGTGAGAGTGGAATGCACAAAAGAAAAGGCCAGGTCGAAACACGACCTGGCCTCTTGGGCGAATCCGCCCACAATAAACAACCAGCCGCTGTTAATTATTTCTTGGCTGTCGGAGGTGGAGGCGCTTCCCTCGTTTGCGCACAGGCCCCGAGTCCCAAAGCGCTGGCCATTACGACCGCGATCATGATCACTTTCAAAAATTTCAATCTATATCGCCTCCTTTCGCAGCAGGTTGCTCCGGTCTGTTTAGACAGGGAACAACCGCGAGGCAATGCTTTTCTCAACTTTTTTGAACGTGTCACAACCCGGCACCAGATTTATTTTGAGTAACCGGTTGTGCCCGCTCCCGTGGTCACTGTCTCCTTCCTTTGAGCGCAAGCCCCAAAACTCAAAGCAGTGGCCAAAACAGCCACGATCATGATCAGTCTTAAAAGTTTCAATCTATCTCGCCTCCTTTCGCAGCAGGTTGCTCAGGTCTGTTTAGGCAGGGAACTACACGGAAGCAACGTTTTTCTCACCTTTTTTGGATGTGTCCGGTGGATAAATAGCGCCCCGCGCAGCTGGAGAAGCTACAGCGTTGCAGACGGTTAACGCAGCTCTACAAGATCTATTCTTCGATGATGACTGGCGTGTTGTGATCGACGAGATCGAATAGCTCAACGACATCCGCATTTCGCATCCGAATGCAGCCGCAGCTGGCGGGGCTGCCAACCTTGGCCTCGTGTTTGGTGCCATGGATATAAATGAAGCGCTCGCGCGTGTTGGCATTCTGCTCGTCCAATCCGTCCAGCCATAAAATGCGCGACATCACCAAGTCCTCGGTCGGAGGAAGCGGATCGCCGGGCTTAAGCGGCACGCGGCTTTGAAAAATTGTGCTGGCCGGCATGTCGCTCCCGATCTTCTCCGCTATGCGAAAGCGACCAATCGGCGTCTTGAAACTTCCCTGCTCTGCGCCGACGCCGAATCGCGAAGTGGACACCGGATAAGTGCGAACTGGCGTTTCGTCGTCCTTAACAGTGAGCAGCTGATCTCGAATAGATATGTGGATATTTTTCATTTCAGTCTGTCTACTCGGACAATTTTCGATCACAAAAATATAGGACTAAATCGTTGTTTACTAGCGGTAGTGAATTCTCATTTCACCACGACTCGCTCTCGACACCTTCATATTCCTTCGTGCTTTGCATAACTTGAACGCAGGGATAAAATCCGCGTGTTAATGAAAGGCTACCATATCGCTGTCGTGGGTGCGACTGGCGCCGCAGGCACGGAACTGTTAGGTGTCCTGGAACGGCGAAATTTTCCGGTGGCAAGTTTGCGTCCGATTGGTTCGGCGCGCTCTTTTGGAAGATCGGTTCGATTTCGCGATGAACCGATCGCTGTGGAAAAACTTGATGATCGATCGTTCGATAACATCGACATCGCGTTTTTCAGCGCCGGTGGCGATGTTTCTCGAAATTACGTTCCGATTGCGTGCCAGTCGGACGCGATTGCAATCGATAAATCATCAGCCTTTCGGATGGATCCGCATGTGCCGCTGGTGATTCCCGAGATTAACGCCGAAGACGTCAGGCAAAATCGCGGAGTTATCGCAAACCCCAACTGCACAACCACGGTAATGTTGATGGCGCTTTATCCACTTCACCGCGTCTTCGGTGCGCGCCGCGTGTTCGCGACTAGCTTCCAGGCCGTCTCCGGTAGTGGCGCACGGGGTATTGAAGAATTGAAGCGCCAGGTTGCGGCAAAAGCTCCGGCGCCGGAATTTTATCCGCATCCGATCGCGTTCAATCTTCTGCCGCATGTCGATTCATTTCTTGAAAACGGGTACACGAAGGAAGAAGCGAAGATGCAAGATGAAACGCGAAAAATTATGCATTTGCCGGAACTTCGCGTCTCGGCAACCTGCGTACGCGTACCGATTTACCGCGCACATTCAGTAGCCGTGAGCGCTGAATTTGAACGCCCGATATCAGTCGAGCAGGCGCGCGAAGTCTTGGCTAAAGCGCCGGGGTTGGAACTCGTGGACGAACCGCAGAGTAATCGTTATCCGATGCCGCTCGGTGTAGCAGGAAGGGATAATTGTCAGGTAGGCCGCGTGCGGCTTGATTGCGCCTTTGAGAACGGACTCTCGTTCTGGGTATCGGGCGATCAGCTGCTCAAGGGTGCAGCCCTGAACGCGGTGCAAATTGCTGAGCTGTTGTAGAGGCAGGCGTGTCGCCTGCGAACCTCATGGAATTGCAGCTGCCACAGCTGCCTCTATAAGAAACTAGCTCTCGCAAAAAAAGCGGCTCCGGGATTTTCTTTCCGGAGCCGCCTACGAAAACAGACAAAACTATTATGGTCTTGGCGATGGAGTCCCCTCGCCTTTTTTCTTTCCGCGCTCCGGTTGTCCCTGGCCGCGCCCAGCCGCAGCAGGCGCTCCGGCTCGGGGTTGCCCGCCGGGTTGGGCAGAAGCGCCCTGTCCTCTCTCTCGTGCACCCCGCGCTTCGCCTGGACCCGCACCGGTAGGCGGTGGCGTAGTGGCCTTTCGGAGCCCGGGTTGTCCTGCCTCCGCTCCGCCGCGGCGACCCTCAAGCTCGCCCGGTGCCGGAGGGGTGCCAGCTGGTTTGGTCCCCGGCTTTCTGCCGGGACCTTGCTCTGGCATGCTCGGAGGACCACCAGGCTGACCGGGGCTTGGTGGAGTTGCAGCAGGCCTCCCCCTTGGTGGACGCCCTGGCTCCTGCGGTAGCGGTGAAGCTCGGAAAGATGGCGCGGCGGCTTCGCCTGGCGCTCCTGCTGGGCTGGTTGTCGTTCCGGGCCGGGGCCGGCCTCCGGGTTCGCCGGGTCTGCCTTTGCCTCGTTCAAATGGTGAAGCACCTGTCGGTGGTGCCGCTGGCGTCGGTTTCACTGCCGGGGGCGTGGCTCTTGCCGGTGGCATGGCTTTTGCACTTGGAGGTGTCGGTTTTGCTCCCGGCGGCACCCGACCCGGCTTGCCTTTTGGACCGGGCGAAACCGGTGCTCCAGCCGCGGCTGGAACCGTCGGACTTGCGCCAGCTGCTGTCGGCGGACTCCCTCCTGCACGCGCGGCAGCGCCAGTCGGCGGCGGCACGTTCTTGGGATTTTCCGTCTTAATCTTTTGTTTTAGCTGCGCTTCGTTTTGAACTCCAGCCCATCCGCGGTTGAGCTTTGGTTGCGCAACTTTGGTTTTCACAGTCGGAGGCTTGGCGGTGGGAGGCGCCTTGGCGAGCTTGGGCGGAGCCGCGACCACTAGTTTGTTCCCCTGCACTTTCGTGAGTGCACCGGACTTCGCCGCTTCAGAAAGATTGGCTGCTGACTGCCGCTCAATGTTGAGCCGTTGAATCGGCCGCGCTGAGTGCGCGCTTAGCACTTCATAATTCGGCCCATAATTGTAAACTACATTATTCTTAACGGTGATGTTGGTGACGTTCACCGTATTATTGATGTAGGTGACGTTCTGTACGGGCGGGGCAATGTAATTGCGCAGGACCGGTTCACCGATGTAGCGAACCTCGCAGAAGTTGTAATATTCCGGACCGATATCGAACTCGATGTCCACCTGAGGGCCAATGGGCCGCCCGGCATAAACGATTCCCGGACCGCGCGGAGGCAAAGGCGCCCATCCAACATAATCACCGCCGGTCCGCCAGGAAACCCATGCCGGACCCCAGTCTAGGTCTTCGCCGGGAAACCAGACCCAGCCGTAATCGGCGAGATTTGCCCAGCGGCCATAATGATAAGTCGCCCAGCCGAAATCCTCGTACGAGATCCACGTCCACCCGTCGTCGGTGTAAGCCCAGTAACCATCGGCGTAAGGGCGCCAACTGGTATCGTTGACCGCCAGGTCGGGCTGCCACCCGTAGCCGTACCCTTCAACGTCGATCCAATTTCCGCCGGAAAGATTATCGTAAAACAAATCAATCGATACATCCGCCTTGGACTGCTGAAGAGCAGACGCACCGAACGCAAGCATAGCTAATGCAAAGAGAATTTTTTTCATAAGCATGAGAAATCGTTATGAGACGTTCGACTTCAGCGCCTCGCGATTTATTCATCCTATGATTCGAAAGCCCTAAAGTGATCGCGTGTGCTCGATGGGCAATCGTTAAAGTGTTAAAGCGTTGAAACCTTACATCGGTTGCTGGCGAAAGTTTCGAAGTTAGATCGCTCGCTTCGCAAATCGACGCCCTTCTGAATTACGCTGGATCGAGATCAAGACTCGGATCTGGTGTCGGGAGGAATAAGTTTGAGTTTTCATTACTTCTCGCTGATTCTTCGCAAGTCATGACTTTCGCTATCGAGATTGAGCAGGAGAAAGACGGCCGGTGGATCGCAGAGATTCCTCAAATACCTGGGGCGATGGTTTATGGACGGACTCGTGAAGAAGCCGTCTCTCGCGTTGAAGCGCTGGCATTGCGCGTTCTTGCAGAACGCATCGAGCAAGGCGAGCCCTCGCCTGTCATCGAGAAAGTCTTTTCAGTTGCGGCGGCATGAGCCGATGGGGCTCGGCTAGGGCTCGCAAGGTTTTAGTGGCGTTACTGCGAATCGGCTGGCGATCAAACGAGAGTCGCGCGGATCGCATCGAATCCTTTCGCGTCCTGGCTGGCCGGATGTCGTATTTGCATTTCACGATGCAGAAGAAATCGGCCCAAGAATGCTCGCGCGTATCGGAAAGAGAACGGGTTTAGCGCCGAACGATCTCTAAACTAATTGATCGTACCGGGGGCAGAGGTTCATGCGCCTTCGAGCGGAGCTACATGAATTACATCTTACTTCTCACCAGTTACGTCTCACTATTTCCGAAAACTTTGCAACGCAGGTGGCGTAGTAAGAGATAAGAGGAGTGCAAGAATGCCAACAGAATCAATGGCAGTCCCAAACAAGAATGAGACGCATTTTTCTGATTGGCATGCTGTGGGGTGACCATCACGGCTGCGGTAGCGTTTGGGTTGACCGTTCCGGCTAACAGCGATTACTGGCGAATGGAGATCTGGAAACGCGGTGGCGCGGCTTGGACCTTCGACAAGTATGGTCATCTTGGCTGGAAGTGGATGGTTGAAGCGGTCTCCGATATGCCGCGTCAGCACCGGGTTATCGGACCGTCGTCCCAATCCAATATTCATACCGAACAGCTGTAGATCAGCCACGTCGAATCAGCAAAATGGACGGATGAGCCAGTGCGAGATTTGATGGTGGCTCTTCGGCCTTTGAAGTTTACGCTGCACAAACAAAAACGCCCTGCCGGATTTCCCAGCAGGGCGCTTTGAAACGAATGAAGTTTCTGCGAAGCTGAAGATCAGTAACTTAACGTGTTGGCAGGATCGTTCGGCTGGGGGTTCCCCAAGGTGCCTCCGGTCTTGTAACCAACGTTGCTCTCAAACGTTTGAGCGCTCGCCCAGCCAGAGGTATCGGCTTGACCAGCTTTAAAAACGGCGCCATCGCCACCTTTATGCATTACAATGAATCCCTTTTGACCATAGGGGACGGATGTCGGCACTATAGGAGCGGTATCATAGATATAATTTTTGGTCGTGCAAAAAACCGTATTTGCAGGATCTGCATCTTTAATCGGATGAACCTTAAGAGCGGCTGCGCCGCCGGTGAAAGTTACGCTCTCGGGAGGACCAGCACTCACCGTGAGAGTCAAGCTGCAACTAGGCGCACTGAAAATCTTCGCAACATCCGCGCCTTTCAGATAGCCTTTTCCGACCAGTTTGTTGACGTAGTCCTGCAAGCCTGTGAACGTCCCCGGAGGGTAGTCGCCCGGGTAGGCCAAGTCCGCGTCGCCTGTCGCGGTGCCGTCATTGGACATTTGGAATTGAGCCAAATAAAGCTGACGGGCGTTGTTCATGGTGCCGGTCATTTGCGCCTTGGCCAGCGCCGAGGTGAGCGCTGGCACCGCCAGTGCCGCCAGAATGGCGATAATGGCAATCACAACGAGCAATTCAATCAACGTAAAAGCGCTGATGCGCTCACGTTGCTTTGGAAGGATAAGTGCTGAAGAGGTCTTATTTATTTTGTTTATTTTCATAGGGGTTTGTTGAGAGTGGCGCGGGTTATCTCATTCTTCACAGATAAAGTCAATACTTATTTTTTGAACCTTTTTAAACCCTTTTTAACCACGAATTGACACCAATAAAGGCGAATCTGGAGGGACCCAAGCGGCCAAATTTTGCAGCCGACACGGCTGCCGCTACAGCGATCAGCTATAGACTACCTGTCATACCGGAGCGGGCGAAGGCGGATCAACTGCCTCGCCTACTTCTTATACGCTGGCGCTTCAGGCAATGCCGGCGGTAGTAAGCCTTCCTCCTCTTCTTCTTCCGGGTTGAATGCCAAGCCGGCCGGCGTGACCACCCGAGCGGTGACGAAAATTATGAGATTGCGTTTGATGTGCTGATCGACATTGGTGCGGAAGAGACGACCGACTAACGGAATATCGCCGACGATCGGCGTTTTATCTTCTGTCTTTTGCACGTCCTCGCGCATCAAACCACCGAGTACAACGGTTTGGCCGTCCCACACACTAACGCTGGTGGTCACTTTGCGAGTGCTGAACACCGGCTGGTTGATCACGTTCTCGGTAAGCAGAACGGGCACAGAAGTTGAAATGACGTTACCAAGAGTATTAACACCCACTGCATTTATGGGGCTGCCGTAATTTATGAAGCCCTCGAACTCCACGACCTGTGGTACCAGGTTGAGGTCGATCGTGGTGTTGTCCCCTCCCACTACCGGCTCTACTTCTAAGGTGACGCCCGTATTACGCGTTTCCCAATCCTGAGGTGTAGTCGGTGTAACAACGACAGGCACGACTCCGTTTACGACTGTCGTACTACTGCCAATCTGCGGGACCTGGGGTTGAGTGAACGTTTTCGGATAGCGAAATTCCCTTACCACTTCAATGATCGCGCGCTGGCCGCTCTTGGTCGTCACCTTCGGCGCAGAAAGAAGATCAACGCCTTTCTTTTGATTCAACGCGCGAATGACAACCTGAAATTGCGGATCGGTAAAGACACCAGCCAATCCAAAAATCCCTGGCGCCACGCCCCCTGCACCTGGAAATAGGAGCGCGTCGAGAGCGTTCGCGCTGATGGCAAAGCTACCGCTGCGGTTTCCGCCCGTCACCGGAAATTGACCAATTGCTTGCCCAGGGAGCGTGTCGCCGATCGGCTGGGTAGTGTTATTAACAAAAGGAAAATTAGCGGGGTTGGCTGCAGCTGAGTTTGCCGAGGTGCCACCAGCGCCGAAGAGCTTGTGGTTACCGATGTTAAATGGGCCAAGCAGCCAGTCGAACCCGAGTTCTTTGAGATTGTTCTGAGTAACCTCGATAAACTTTGATTCGATCTCAACTTGCTTGGGTTGGGAAGCGTTCGCCTGATCAACCAGGGCATCGACCATGTCTAAATTGTCTTGTGTGTTGCGGACGATCAGAACTCCGGTATGCGGCCAGAACGTTGCGCTGGCACCAGGAGGAAACTCGACGCCCATGCTCAGCAACATTGTTCTCGCGTCAGCGCGGCCGACCAGCTGACGGTCGTTCAGCAAATGCTGTCGCGTAGTACTAGTTCCTTGGATTAAGTTCGACTGGCTCGTAGCTCCCGCGCCGGTGCCTACTCCTGAGGCGGTCTGGTAACTCACCGCTTCCTTTTCGATCACGTTCTCAGCGACAGGCGCAGGCTGCGCTGATCCGCCTGCCCCAGTCTGACCTCCACTCACGCCAGCTTCAAGATAGTAACCGACGTCCAGCGGCCCTCCGAAAAATTCCGGCGGCACGTGATATCGTTTTGTAATCAGATCATGGCTCTGTTCGCTGATTGGAATAATCGAGACCGCATACGGTTCGACCTTCACTTTCAAACCAGCTTGCGCCGCGATGTAACGCAGGGCTTCGCCCAGTGGAATTTGGTTGAGCGTAATTGTGATGCGCGGTTCGTTTGAAACAGGCGCAACTGGGCGAACAGCGCCGGCCGGCCCAGTGGCTGGAGTGGTTCCTCCCGCTGGTGCGCCCGCCGCGCCGGGCGCACCAGGCGCGGCCGTAGTAGGAGGAACTGGCGAACCGGCTGGCGCAACTGGCGGCTGCGGCGCAGCCACCTGACCAAGTGGCACCATGCGCAACACAATATCGACGCCCCTTTTCCCGGTACCGGTAGTATCGTTCTCGACTGCCTGTTCCCGGAGAAAATCGATCGCCTCGCGAATCGTGGCATCGCGAAATTCGATTCGCGGAATAATAATGCTGTTTAGTTTGCTGTTTATCTGCGCTGTGCCACCTAGATTTCTCTGCGCGCCAATAGCCGTCGGCTCACCGGTTTGACCGTATCTGCGGACTGGCTGTTCCCAAGCCTTCTCCACCTGCCACAGCTGGCGGGATCGCGTTTCGTTATACGCTTCTTCGCCGTACTTGTACTTAGTGTTGTTGATTTTTTCCTGACCCTTCCGCGCTGCGGTGTTGTAAGGATCAAGAGCAAGCACCTGGTCGTATCGCTTCATTGCAAGGTCGTATCGGCCAGATTGGTAAAAACCGTCGGCCTCTGTAAGCAGTTGCTTCACTTGCTCGACCTTTTCGATAAAGGTCGGGCTCATCGTCTTGTTGAAGTAACCAGGCTGCCGCAGATGCGAGTAAAGTTCCTGCGCTGAACGGCACTTGGGATCGTAGCGGTCACTTAAGATCTCGCTGAGGATCGCCTCGGCATCGGCATATCTTCCCTCGGCGATTCGCGCTTCTGCCAAAACGACACCGCTTTTGCAAAAACCTTCGACGGCTTCGTCGTGCGCTTTTCCGGAAACTACTGCATCGGGCAGATATGTGACTGCGGTTCTGAATTCTTCATGCGCCGCAGCGTAGTCTCTTGCTTTCATCGCAGCCTGACCTCGCGCAAGAGCGGCTTCGCCTTGTGTTATGCCAGCCTGACGTCTCTGCACTTCGCGCTCGGCCACGCTGTCCGGGGTTTGGGCAAAGCTCGATGCGCATAAGATCGACAGGCTCACAAGCAGCGCACGCGCCCTCGCGTGCCGGCTTTGGCGCCCCCGCCACCGCAGGCTTGTTCTGCAGATGGCAACCTCTGATTTTGAACATGCCAAGGGAGTTTGCCGCGAGGGCGCGGCAAACGGCACGCGAGGCGCGTGCGCTCCCCAGCAAGAAACTTTCGTTAGCTTCGCTTCCTTCTGTTGATTGCCTAACGGATCGCAGCCGGCACGGCTGCCTCTAGAGGGGACAGATTGCGGGGTAGTTTTCATAGGAGGAGTTATGGAGAGTGATTTTCATAGGTTAAGGCGGCGCAAAACCGATCTCGATCCGCGCATTTGGTTTCTGCGTATTCACGATCACGGCCTTGTTTGGCTGCACATCTACGAGCTTGTAATTGATCTCTTCTACGGGTTTCAAGGAAAATTCTTGATCTTTTCTCACTTCGAATTCCCGGCGTCCGCCCCAGGTATAAACGAAAGTGGCCACGGATTGCGGCGAGGTAGCGACCTTTTCCTTCACTAAGGTGACCTGCGCATGAGTGTCTTTGTGTTCGAGGAGCAACTCGGAAACATCGACATTTGTGCCGTACTGATTGCGCTCATGTTTCTCGGTGAACTTAACGATTTTAAAGTCAGTGCCGCGGATAACGTCGCCTACCTTTAAGAATTGCGTTGGTTCGCTTTGATCAATCGTGTTAAGCGCAAAGGTTCCACCGACCCGGGATGAAAACATGAATCGAAACGGTTCCTCCGTTGCGGAGGCCAAATGTAGTTTTGTAAGATAATCCGGATGCGAATCTTTGTTTGTTGGATCGGTGCCTCCCTGCCACTCGTCTAGATTTGTGAATCCGTCGGTGTCGGGATCCTGCTCGAGTACGTCGGCGTCCTGGATCGGTAAACCAAACTTTTCCAACCAATCATTGGGAACAGGCGGATGCACCTGAGTGTTCTGCAGCGTCGCCGGCATCCCGTTTGCGGCAATGAAATGTTTTTCCGGAACAAACAGTCCGGAGCGAGTACTGGATTTCCATTGCGAAGGATGCTGAAGACGCTCCGCGGCCCGATCGAGCTCCGCTGCTAAAGGCGGCGGGGACGCATTCCTCGGCGGCGACCCAGGCTGAGCCACCAGACGATTGCCAAACTGAATGGCGTTCCACCAAATGGAGATGGCGGACAAGAAAAGGAATATCCCGGCGGCAATAAGCGCGACCCGATCGTAATGCGCCTTAATCCACTCCAAGGTCCTCGCCATGCTTAATCACCACGCCGAGGATTTAACCACCCGGCTTCGCAAATACCAACCTCGAAATTTTCCATGAGCCGCGGAGGGCAAGCGAAGCTTCGGCGCGAGCTGAAACTGTTAGCTACGGCGGGCAGGCGAATCGGCCTTCGCCAAGGCTTCCGCCGTCGCTGCGCTATGGCGTGACAAGTGAACACGAGTAACCACGGATTACACGGATGGCACGGATAGGAAGACTTATGAAAGAGGCGCGCACTCTTGTCATTTCGAGCGAAGCGCAGCGAAGTCGAGAAATCTCTTGATTCATTTGTCTTGCAGCACATCTGCACCAAGATCTCGCCACCGTGGATTCAATTGATTAATCAGGCCGATTTTCTTTGCTCGCGACCACTTCTTGAGCTGCGATTCGCGAGCGATCGCATCACGAATCTCGCGGTAATGCTCGTAATAGATTAGCTTCTTGCATTGATACTTTGCGGCGAACCCCAGCTTGGTTCCATCGCGGTGCTCCCAAGTCCGGCGAGAAAGTCGGTTGGTCACGCCGATATAAAGAACTGAGTGATTGCCATTCGTAACGATATAGACCCAGAAATTGCAATCACGCGGCACGGTTTAGAATTGCTTTCGAGAGATGTCTCGACTCCGCTCGACATGACAGATGGAAGGCGACGCTGCCTCCGCGGTCCTTGAATTCAATAATGAGGCGCGTTCGTAAAGGTTTTCATCGAGGCCTGGTTTCAACTCCCGATGATGTCGCGGCTTAGGTCTTCATGAATCATGCTCTCATCCGCGTAATCCGTGGTTGAATTTCCATTCGTAGTTAAGATCCGAACCTCAGCATTTCGATTGTGGCCGAGACTTCGATGTGCTCGTTGCCCACTATGAAATTTAGTGGCACACCGGCACCTGGCTGGGGCGAGGCCGTCTGCCGTGCTTGAGGCGGAGTTGGCTCGGTCCTTTGGCGTGGAGGACCTTTGTCTTTTTCGTTGTGCACATACAGAGTGCGAATAATGAAAAATTGTCCGCTGGAATTTGCGATTTCGTTCAAGACTTTACGCGCGGCAGCAGGCGTGGCTTTAAACGTCAGATCGACAATGTTTCGCTGCAGTGATGTCGGTGGCGGTGTGGCTGTTTTGGTTGCTGTGGCTGTTCGTCCGATGGCGGGAGTTGGCGTTGGAGTCGACGAAGACTTCCGTTCTTCGGGTAACGGCGCGCGATGAAACGAGGTTACGCTGTCCACCTTCGCGTCCACCAGAATGTTCATGAGCATCTGGATTTGGAAAAGTTCCTGCCCAAGAAGTGGCGTCACAGCTGTCTCTGGCAGGGCATTTGCGAACTCGTCAAAGCCGAGCTGAAATTTATCTGGAAGTTTTACATTGTTTGTCTGTGCTCTGTTAAGCGTGGCAACCGTCGCCTGGCGCAGACGCGATTGAAATTCGTTAGGCGCGAGCCGTGGCGCCGGGACGATGCCGTTTTTTAGTTCGTCTTTGAATTTGTCCAGCGCGGTGCTGTATCGATCGAGATAACCCTGCAGTTTCCGATAATTTGTGTCATTCGGAAAAGGATCGAGGTGCTCGAAACGACTCCTCTCTGCGGCCGCCTGATCGAACGTTTGCCTGGCATCGCGCCAGGTCGCCCATCTCCAGTAAAGAAGAACTCCGGCAAACAGCACGCAGACCCCAAAGACAATCAGAAGTGTCCCGAGCGCCCGATTTTGTTGGAACCACAACTTCATGGTAATTTCATCGGTTTTCGCAGTGTAAGCTGGAGCTCGTAAGGGAACGCCCATTCCACTTCGTTTGGCAGGGAGTTCGACTTGATCACGCGCTCAGGAGTTTTTGGATCAACAACGAAGAACGGTGAGCCCGCCAGGTTGCGTAGATAATCGACGACTATTTCCTGCTGCTTCGGATTATAAAGGTAAAGACCGCGCACCAGGATGCCATCGATTGACTTCGCGGCGGCAGGTACAGTTTTTGTAGCCGCTCCAGTGGTTGGCTGAGCAGGTGCAGTTTCTCCGGCGCGTCTTTCGCCTGTGCCCAGTAATTTTCCGCCTGAGGTTGCTCCAAGCTCGGTGATCCAGATGTCAGTCTCAGGCAGGCGCGCGTTTAAATCGTCAAGAATTTGCGGCCAGAAGTCGCGATCAGTGACCGCGCTAATAAGCGGCGTGCCGATACTGTCGAGTGAGGTGACCTGTTTTTTGAGTTTATCAAGCTGCGCTTCCGCTACTCGCATGGAGGCATTCTTTTGCTGTATCGCAGCCGCGGTCTCGCGCATTACCTGCGCCGCTCGCGTGTAATAAAATGACCAGCCCAGCATTGCGAGAACCACGCAGGCTGCCGCAGCGATAAAGAATGGTCGACGCCGTTCCAAATCCTGCCTTCGAACAACGCTTGCTGGAAGGAGGCTAAGTTCCATTGGACAAGCCGTCACGCTGCGCAGCGCCAGACCAACTAATTCGCCAAGGAGATGCGCCGATTGGGCGACCCCCGACGCTGAGGCTGCTTCCGAGACGGCAACGTTTCGAAGCGGATTAAAAAACTCGATCGGTAACTGGAATTTCTCGTGAAAAAACTCGCGCATGTAGGGCATACCGGCGGTTCCACCACAAAGAAAGATGCGATCCGGGCGGCTTCCTCCCTGTTGCGCCCGATAATGACTGATCGAGCGCATCAACTCTGCGTGCAGCCGGGTCATCGTGCTTCGAGCCAGTTTCGAGACGCGTGCAATATCGTGGTCCGACGGCTCGGCGTAGGCGCCTCCCAGACCTACAAAGCCATCTCGCTTCTTGCGAGTTTCTGCCGCCTCGAACGATTCGCCAAATTCCCTGGCAATTGCTCCGGTGATCGCGCTGCCGCCAATTGGAAGACTGCGCGAGAAAATTCTTCGGGGCTCGATAAAGAGAACGTTGGTTGTGCGCGCCCCGATATCCACGAGCAACGAGCAGTCGTTGACGTTTGGGTAGCTATAGCGAAACGCATTGTAGAGTGCCATCGGCGCCATATCGATGGTAGCAGTATGCAACCCTGTTTCTTCCACGGCGCCGTTAACTTCATCGAGAAGATCGTGCTTAATCGCGACCAGGATTACTTGAATTTGCTCGTTCAAGCCGCCTCCAACCACTTGATAATCCCAGACCACGTCGTCGATCGGGAACGGAACATTTTGTTGCGCCTCAAACGCGATGACCTTCTCCAGTTTTTCATGTTCGAGGGATGGGAGCTTAACAAAACGCGCAAAGACCGATTGCGCTGGCAACGCGGAATTCACCGCACCTTTTTTGATGCGTAGCTCGTGCATCATTTCGCGCAACACAACGGCCGTTTCGTGCAATGCCGTGTGGGCCTCACGACGTTGACCAGTCGCAGGATCGAGTGGTGTTTCTCGCAAACGATAATCCAGTAAGATGAGGCCACCGTGAGCTTGAACACGGAACTCTGCCAGGCCAACTGTCTGGGACCCAAGATTGAGACTGATCAGGCGCGGTGCGATGGCCATAGGCTAAGATTTTCCAGACCCAAAACCCAAATCCCAGACAAATTTCAAGCTCGAAATCTCAAACACGCAAAAACCAGATGAATCTCAAAAACGCTTGACGTGCGTCGCCGATGTCAGCGGTCCCCTGTTAAATAATGCGATAATCTTTCAGTTCTTTAAAGAAGGTCGCGACCGCCGTTTTAACGACAACCACCGTGGGAATCGCGAATAACATGCCCCACAAACCCATAATGAGTGAGCCGCCGATGATCGCGATGACAACCACGAGCGGATGAACGTTCGCTGCGCTGCCAAGGACAAAAGGCTGAAAGACAACATCGTCCAGCACGTGCGTGATTACGACCAGAATCAGTACATACCACACGAGATCATTTGGATTCAGTCCGGGAATCAGCGGCTTTATGTTTTCCGCGATCAGCGCGTAGCCGACGCCAATCACCAGAGCGATGATGGTGCCTAGAAATGGAATGGCGTTCAAAAGTCCGGAAACTACGCCAATCGCCACAGCAATTCCCGCCGGAATCCCAAGGAGAATCAATCCAAGTGTAAGAGTCAGGCCGACCAGAAAACACTCCGTCAACGTTCCGCGTAGATATCTACCGATAGCATCATCGAGTCTGTCGAGGACTGTGAGCGACAATTCAAAGTAACGGTTGGGAACGAGGCCGATGAAAAAGCGGCGAATCTGCCCATTGTCAAAACCGAGAAATATAAAAATCAATGGCGCCAGCATCCACGCGGACAGCTTATTTTCCAAGCTGGCGCCCTCGCTTGCAGGCGGAGCCTGAGCCGGAGCGGTCGCGACGGGGGCCATATACGGTGATGCTCCCGCCGGAGTCTTCTCGGGAATTACAT
>JBKPOB010000052.1:0-6530 GCA_046732875.1 Verrucomicrobiota bacterium
GTTCAAGGAATCGAATTTCGTTCCGTGACCATTGAGGCGTTCAAAGGAAAACAAGGCGAATGTTTCGAACGGAACCAGGCCGTGATCTATCGCGGACCCTTCAAGGAAGTGCTCGACGATGACAATCACCGGATGGAGCGCGGCAGACGCTACGCCGTCTGTGACAAGACTTATAATCTATATAAAAAGGCGCCGTATCGGGAATTCTTCGAGTTCGTCGATCCCATTCTCGATGTATCGTTGACCGAAGCAAAGCCGTTCGATTGTTCGCGGACTGCCCTGCGTCATCCGAAAGAAACCAAGGGCCAGGATTACGACGTAACCACTGAAGCAAACAACAAGTGTTGTGATGGCGGCAGTTGCGGCTGAATTTGAGATGAATCGATTCGCGCAGGCACTTGCCGACAATTCTCTCTCGCTTCGTCGTGCGGGTCCCGAAATTCTTCAGGTGAACGTGGGCAAGCTGTGCAACCTGACTTGCATGCATTGTCACGTAAACGCCGGGCCGAAGCGCAAGGAAATTATGGCCCTTGAGACTGTCGATCGGGTCATCGAATGGCTGGCGAAGACAGAGATTCCCACTGTCGACCTCACCGGCGGCGCGCCGGAAATGATTCCGGACTTCCGCTATTTCGTCGAACGAGTGAAAGAACTGCAGCCCTCAAGGCATCTTATCGATCGCTGTAATCTCACGATTTTGCTTGAGCCCGGTTATGAAGGCCTCGGCAAATTTCTCGCGACGAACAGCGTCGAGATCATTGCGTCAATGCCGTGCTATTCGGCAGAAAACGTCAACGCGCAACGGGGCGAAGGCGTGTTTGAGGGAAGCATTGCTGCTTTAAAATTGTTGAACTCGTTAGGCTACGGCATCGATCCCGAATTACCGCTGCATCTTGTCTACAATCCAGTCGGCGCATTTCTACCGCCGTCGCAAGACGAACTCGAGGCCGATTACAAGCGCGAACTCAAAAAGCATTTCGGAATAGTATTCAACAAGCTCTACGTGCTCACGAATCTTCCAATCGGCCGCTTTGCGAGTTATTTGCGCCACAATAATAAACTTGATGAATACATGGAGCTGCTGATCAGGGCGTTTAATCCGGTAACGATTGACGGTCTCATGTGCCGCAACACGATCAGCGTCGGCTGGCGTGGCGAAGTTTATGATTGCGATTTCAATCAACAGCTCGGAATGCAATGGTCTGGCAATGGCGGGAGCAAGCCGCTTTTTCTTTGGGATATCGATCCGAATTCGCTCGAAGATCGCGAGATCATGACCGGTAATCACTGCTTCGGCTGCACCGCGGGCGCCGGCTCAAGCTGCGGCGGCGCGGTTGTGTAACTAGGGCTTCCAAGCCTGTGTTACTTCAATACAGCGATAACGTGCGCAGTCATCGGCAAGACGAACTCGTTTCCTCGCGCATATCGCTTGACACCTTCTTCAACTGCAACACAAATTGCGTTTAGTCTGTCCGGTGACTGGCGGGCCAAAAGCCCGGCGGTGCGAACGCCGGCGTCGCGCTCCACTTCAAAAAAATAGCCTGCAGTTGGAAGACGCCATTCAACCGAACGCGTATCATAACTCATTGACTCACCGTTGAAGCCGGCTTGATCCAATACTCTTCGGCACTCTTCTCTCTCAGTGTACAAATAGCGCGGTGGCCCTTCGGGCAGTCCTACGTCCTGATCTGCATATGCTTCGATTGCATCGTTAATTATTTTCGCGCCGGGATTCGCCTCCGGCCCAGCCCAGACGGTGAAACCAAATCTCCCGTGGGAATTCAAAACGCGACACGCTTCTGCGCATGCTTTTTCCGGATGCGAAACATGCAGCAGACCGAAGTTGCTTAGAACGCGATCGAAACCGCCATCCTCGAATGGCAGACTCTGCGCATCAGCTTGGATGAATGCAATGTCGGGAAGCCCCATTCTTGCGATAGCGATCATTTTCTCCGAAAAATCGATTCCTGTCGGAATAGCGGCGCAGCTTTTTCGCCGCGGCTGATACGTAGCCAGGTCCACATGCGACATCTAATAAGGACATCCCAGCTGAGACTCTTGCATCCTGAATCAGGTAGGAAATGAATTGCCGCGTTAGCGCCGACCACACGAAATCGTATTTGTCGGCTACGCGTTCCCAGCCTTCATGCTCGAAGCGGGCAAAATCAGCTCTTGCACTCTTCATACGGCGATCAACCGAGCGTCCGCGTCGCAGAAGCAACAGGCGCCAATCGGGCCAGACCAAACTCGGCGTGGATCAATTGCGCAGCGCGTTCCGCGTCTTTTTCGTCGATGATGACCGCGATCTTGATCTCCGATGTGGAAACCAACTCGATGTTGATTCCGTTTTTTCCCAGGCATTCGAACATTCGTGCGGCTACTCCTGAGTGTGATCGCATTCCGATTCCAACGACGCTCAGCTTGGCCATGCCAGCGGAAGTGTTCAATCGCTTCGCGCCAATCTGACCAATCACCGGCATCAGGATGGTACGGGCGTTTTCCAGTTCGTCCTCATGAATCGTGAACGAGACGTCGGTCGTTCCACCGATGGAGGCACTTTGCACGATCATGTCAACGATGATGTGCGCTGCGGCAATATTCGAAAAAATCCGCGCCGTCATTCCCGGCTCGTCACGTACGCCTGCGATGCTTAGCTTTGCCTGATGCCGGTCGAGACTAATCCCTCGAACCAGCACGTCTTCCATGCTGGGTGTCTCTTCTTTAGTAATTGTCCCGCGCCGTTTGTTAAAACTCGACCGAACTTCGAATTCGACGCCGAATTTTTTAGCAAACTCTACCGCGCGCGACTGCATCACTTTGGCGCCGGCGCCCGCCATCTCGAGCATCTCATCATAGGCGAGCTCACTAACTTTCTTCGCATCTTTGACGATGCGCGGATCGCACGTGAACACACCATCGACATCCGTAAAAATTTGGCAGGCATCGGCGTTCAACGCGCCCGCCAGCGCAATGGCGGTCAAGTCCGAACCGCCGCGACCCAGTGTCGTCGTGTCTCCCTTCGGCGTCTGGCCCTGAAAACCAGCGACGATTACGATGTAATCTTCCGACAGTATCTCCTGAATCTGCTTTGGACTGATGTTCGCGATTCGTGCCTTGGTATGATGATGGTCGGTTAAGATTCCCGCCTGAGCGCCGGTCAACGAGATAGCCGTCCCGCCGAGCGCGTTCACAGCCATGGCAGTCAAGGCGGTGGCGGCATGTTCGCCAGTGGCAAGCAAGAGATCGAGTTCTCGTTCCGTTGGGTGCGGCGAGACAGCTTTTGCAAGTTTGATTAACTGGTCGGTCACACCGGCCATCGCGGAGATAACCGCGACGACTCGACAGCCTTTACGTTGTGTCTCAAGAATGCGGCGCGCTACTTTACAAATTCGCTCGGGAGTCCCAACCGAAGTGCCACCATATTTTTGAACGATCAAACGCATGGCCATGGATAGATTATGAAACGGGAAGGAAACTTCCAAAACAAAGGTCACCGCATTGCTCGTGATGCGCCTCTGTGCTGAGAAGTCGAACGCTTATTTATTTTCAGTTTCTTTCGAACAGGACTGATTCACTTCTTCTGTCCGTCATTGTTATCCGCCGGCAGCCGTTGTACCACATTGCCCTTTTGGTCCAAGAATTCGATCTTGGCCACTCCTTGCGCGTCCACCGTCAATTGCAAACGCGAGCGTCCTTGCAAATCGGAGAGGCTTAAGATGGCGGCTTTCTCCCTCGTCTTGCCAACGAACACGCGTTGATAAGCATTCGCGCCTGGCGTTTCACGGAGTTTTTGCATGGCCTGCGTCTTTTCCGGACCGTCGGGCATCTTCTGAATGGCTTAAAACTTGTCTAGCACCTCGCCGAGCGGCGCATCGGGCCTTTCCCACACTCGCAGACCGGCTGAATACCGCGCGTTGCTTTCGTCATACTCGATGGCAACCGTCTGATCCTGGTGGAACCTGTCGAAGGACAGCAGCGCGCCCGCATTTGCCACGCCATCTTTTTGGTTGCCCTCAAAACTCAAGCCGCCGCATTCATTACCCGTCTCATTGAAGAAAAGGATTCCTGCCGGCCGGCACCTTGGCATGGTCTTCCCGTCGATGATCCCGGGGTGCTGGCGTTCGCTGTTGGAAATGACCATTCTTAGCTTGCCGTCCTTTTCGACGATATTGATGCGCTCAACATCTATCTCGCTGAATTTAGTCTTCTGCTCAGACCGAGCGAACCCACAGAACACCAATCCGAGCAAAACCAGACTAGCGAAGATGATATAAACCTTCAGCAACCCCACGTCTCTTTGCAGTTTTTCCATCTGAGTGCCTCCGTTGATCTATTGAGAAAGCTGGATAGCAAAGAGGAAGCGAGGCACAAAGAGAAAAGGCACAACGAAACGTAAAACTTAGAGCCCAAGAGCGCATTGCACATCATTCGCGTTTGGGGCAACTGGTTTAAGTTCCGATATTCGCTTGAGAACGACATCGGGATCTTTCAAGCCATGCCCGGTGACGGTGCAAACAATTCGGCTCTCCTCTGAGATTTTCTGAAATGAATACACTGCCTCTTTCGAATCGCAGCATTTGAAAAGGCCGGCAATCGGCGCCGCACTTGCTGGTTCAACAAAAATTCCCTCGTGCTGAGCCAGCCACATCTGCGCCGCAAGAATCTCTTCATCACTAACAACATCAATCGCGCCATGTGATTCAGTAATCGCGGCGCGGGCCTGTTTCCAACTTGCCGGATTACCAATGCGAATCGCCGATGCCACCGTTTCCGGTTTCTCTACAATGCAATTGAAAAAAATTGGAGCGGCGCCTGCGGCTTGAAAGCCAAGCATCACCGGTACCTTCGTCGACTTTCCGCGGCCATGATATTCTCGATAACCAGCCCAATACGCGGTGATGTTTCCAGCATTGCCTACCGGCAACAGATGAAAATCGGGCACGTTGCCGAGGACATCGACAATTTCGAATGCGGCGGTCTTTTGTCCTGCGATGCGATCCGGATTAATTGAATTTACAATGGCGAAATCGCCGCCCTGGCCGAGCTCACGCACAAGTCGCAGTGCATCGTCAAAATTGCCATCGATTGCGACGATTTTGGCTCCGTAAGCGAAAGCTTGCAGTAATTTTCCCGTTGCAATTTTTCCCGCAGGCAAGATCACGGCGCATGAGATTCCCGCGCGCGCTGCATACGCCGCGGCAGAAGCCGATGTGTTCCCCGTTGAACCGCAAATGAGAGCTTTTGCGCCGCGCTCGACGGCCTTGGATACAGCCACGGTCATGCCACGATCCTTGAACGAGCCCGTGGGGTTTACGCCTTCGTTTTTGACGAGAACCGCGCGTCCGATGCGTTCGCTCAATCGGGGACAGGATATCAGTGGCGTAGCCCCCTCGCCCAGGGAAACAATTGGCGTCGAGTCAGTGACCGGAAGATATTCCCGGTAACGCTCGATCACTCCCGATTTTGATGTTGTCCTTTCGATGCGCATTTTTTATTCGAAACAAATCCACCTGATTGTCGATCCGTAAGTGCCGTGTAAGATCATGCCGTATGCCCGCGCTCAGCAAGGAAGATAAACTACGACTCTTAACCACGATTCTGGAGAGTCGTCACGCGGATCTGCGCGAACAAAATCTGAATCGTCAGGGCAAGGGACATTTCCACGTTTCCGGAATGGGCCACGAGGCGCTCGCAGCGGTCTCGATTCAGATGGAACCGGACGACTACATCGTGTCGTATTATCGCGATCGCGGTCTTGTGCTTGGGCGCGGGATGACCACGCGCCAGCTCGGTCTCGAATATTTTGCCAAGCGCAAAACCGGCAGTGGCGGCCGGCAAATGCCATCGCACTACAGTGATGCGGATTTGCACATCTGGAGCGTGCCGACTCCGACCGGTTCGCAGTTGCTTCCAGCGTGCGGCATTGCCTGGGGCATTCAGCTGGACGGTAAAAAAAATCTCGTAGTCACCACAGTCGGTGATGCGGCAACGCGCCAGGGCGATTTTTTTGAGGCGCTCTGTTTCGCCAAGGAGAAGAAACTTCCCCTGCTTTTCCTCGTGGAAGACAACGGCTACGGCATTAGCATGCCGACGCGGAAGAATAATCCGCTCGCGCTCAACGTCCTCGAACCGAATAACTGGCGCCGAATCGAGGGACAACATGTGCAGCAGATTTATGACGAGACCGCCGAGGCGTTCGAGAAACTTCGCGCGGGAGGCGGGCCGTTCTTTTTCTGGATCAGGATGGAGCGCCTTTCCAGTCACACCAGTTCCGATGATCAGAAACTTTATCGCAGCGCCGAAGAATTGCAGGAACTGGAAAAATCAGACCCGCTCAATTGCTGGAAAGATCAACTGATCCAGGAAGGCCTGATCACTGCTGAGGAATTCGCGAAGCTCGACAATGAAGTTAAAGAGCGTATCCGCCGCGAGTACGCCGAGGCGGAAAAAGCCGAGGATCCGTCGCCTAACGAGTTACTTGCTAACGTTAGCAAATCGCCTCCAAAAGTTGCCAAGGAAATTCTTCCGCC
>JBKPOB010000053.1:0-13978 GCA_046732875.1 Verrucomicrobiota bacterium
TCTCCACTCCGAGCGCGCATTTGCGAAACAGATAGGCCAGCGGATTTGGCGTCTTGTAATCAGTGACCTGCAGAATTCCTTGGTCGACTGCGAAAATGACGATCTTGCTTGGACGGTCTGTTTTGTAGCCGATGTGCAACGCTTCGCCCGGCTTTGCTTTGGCTGCGGCTTGCAGATCGATCTTCAGCCGCCGCTTTTCGATATTCGCGGTAAACGGTACGACGCCGTAACTGAGCGGGCTAACGAAAATTTCCTTGGAATCGAGTGCCCGCACAAAAGCGACGTTAATGTAGCCGCTGCCCTCAAACTCCTGTGGCAGGCGAATGTGCTGGATGCTGCTGGGAGTGTTGGTTTGAAACCAGCTGTAAGCATAAACTTTTTCTCGTTCGATAGTGATGAGACCGTAACCGCTATATGGCGCGGTCACGCTCACCGCGATTTCGTCTCCGGCACGATACTCTTTGGCGTTGAGCTTGATTTCGAGTTCGGCGTTTTTCTCCAAGGCGCCGGCCCCTACGGCCTGCCCCACCACTGAAAAGCGCAACTTGCTTAACGTACGATTCTGATCGTCGCGTAGTTCGAGCACATAATTGCCCGGTTCATCGGTGGGAAGCGCATAATGATAGCCACTGGCTGCAACCGAGATTTTTTCCGATTTCAACGGGCGCTCTTTCAGAACCGACTCGTAAGCGAAATTTCCGTTTTCCTGTTTCTTCAGCACAGAAACGTATTCTTGCGCAATGAGGTTCAGGCTGACGTTTTCGATTGCGATCCGGTTGAGTTGTGGATCGACTGCCACCAGGTCGATGGCGCGCGGCCTTTTCATGTCGATGTAACGAAGATCTCCGTCGGCTTTGTAACCGATCACGTAAGGCAAAGCGGAGACCAGTGCGCTGACGTCGCCCATTACGCTTCTTCCGCCTTCGCCTTCAAAGCCTTCGGCAATGAATCGCATCGCATAAGTCGCGTCGGCGAACCGTTCCAGTTGCAAGTCAAAATCGGCGTGGCCTTCGCCGTCTGTTTTCGTTTCGCCGAGATCGACCGTTTGCTCTTGTCGAGTTTTGTTTTCGTCAAAGAGCGGGTCGAAAAAAGTGAAGTCGCGAAATTCCGGAAATGAAAACGCCGCCGGTGCGAGTTCAACTTTACCGGTCACATTACGATCGGTTGCGGGCGTGCCGTACAAGTTCGCGAGGGTGATCAAGCCGTGCATTTCCCTGGGATGAATCCAACCACGCGGCGCAGCTTTGGAAAGCCGCGTCTCGATTTTCATGCGGTCGGGCAGGAATTCTTTCACCTGTGCGGTGGCGGAGCCGAGCAAACTCGAGCGCTTGTTATTCTTGATCAGGAAGACATTGATCGTGTACAAGCCAGTCGGTGATTCATTGGCCGTTTGGTAACTCAGTTCGGTGAATCCCGTCTCCGGCAAGGTGAGCTTCTTCGTCTGGACCGGCAGGTCGCGCGCATCGACCACTTCTGTTTCAATGGGCAGGCCTTTAAGGTTACCGCCCCAGCTGCGCTGTTTTACCACCAGTCCGACATGAATCTCGTCCCCGGGCCGGTACACACCCCGCTCGGTGAAAACGAACGCGTCGAGACCTTCAGGCGCGATGTTTTCAGCCCCTTCAATTTCAAAGCGCGAAAAATTCAGGATGCGGTCTTCGCGCGCGAACGGCATGAATGCGATGTCGTCGCCATTGCGCGCTACGAACGCGACCGGTGTCTTCTCGCGCTCCAATTTTTCGACGGCTGGGAAAGAGCAGTGACCGTCCGCCGCGGTCTTGGCCGTCTGGACCGGCACGCCGTTCTTGCCCAGAATATCAACCGTGGCGCCATTGACCGGTTGACCAGTTTTGATCGACATCAAAAAGACCTCGCTGGTGCCATCGGTGTTTTTCTTCGTTAAAATGCCGAGATCTGTGACGAGAAGAAATCTGCTGTCGGTAGCCTCGACCGGTTTCTTTTTCACCGGGTCCCAGCCGCGTGCAGTCAGAAAGAAAAGCCCGCGCTCGCTGCCGCCATCGGCAGGTTTGCGAAGATGCTCGGAGAAATCGAACGCCGAATAATTCGCTTTCCATTTGTTTTCCAGCGCTATCGACTGCTCTTCGCGCCCGATCCGGGAGATATTTTCCTGATTGAATAAATGGGAATCGCGAAATTCCGGATCCTCGAATTTGCCCTGGGTCTGACTGACGAGGTGGTTGATCTGGCTCGTTGCCACGCGGGCGATTTCGAATTCGATCGCGGCCAGAGCGCGGGAACGAATGGACAATTTCCGCTCACCGCTCAAAGCGAGCAAGCCGCCCTGGCCTTCGATCTGGACTTCGCGCGGCAACTCTGGGACGGCGACGACGGCATTATAATCTTCCGCCAGCCGATAGTCCCCAGGCGCGCGCAGACCTTTTGCCACGCGAACGTAAAGCTCACCCTCCGATTCGACTTGTACCTTAAAAGCGTGCTGCCGGTCTTGCGCCTTTTCCGAGGGCACGACCGTGAATTCGATTCGTTTAGCTTGCTCGAGGACATCGTCCGGCACATCGGCTGGACTTTGCCATTTTGGGTTGGATTCTTTCGTCTCTTCCGACTCCTCCTGCGATTCTGCGCTCTGGCTGCTTTCGTCGCTCGCGTTACTTTCCTCAGCATTTTCCGAATCTGTCTCTTTGGTCGTTTCGGCGCTGCGTTTTGGCAGGAGGCGTATCTGAACTGACTTGGCCAGGTCGTTACTGCTTATATCCGCCGTCGTAGTCAAAATCAGAACCTGCTCCGGCTCGCCATTTTTATTTCGCGCGATCGTGCTGGCGATCGAATCGATCTGGAATGCGGTTTCCTGTGATGGAATGCGCACCTTGTCCTCTGCGGCGTTCCGAGTTTGGGCACCGCCCTGCACTGTGCGCACGCCTTTGCTCAGATAGAGCTTCATGAAATCTTCTCGCTCTGGCAGAGTCACGTTCGAGCTGCGCAGATAGGCCAGACGGTTGTGCAATCCATAAGTGATCGTGAAATGCGGTGGCGAATCGGATGGCGGAAACACGTTCGATCCGCCGATCACCTGCAGTTGAATATGCCGATCTAACTCGCCGGGTGCGACAGCGTGTGTGAGTTCGAGCGTCGCTGTGATTTGGCGTTGGGTGGGGTTGGCAGGATCCTGGTAGAGCTGAAGTTCTTTGATCGCGATCTCGAATGGCGGCGTCTCGAACTCGTAAGCCAGGCGTTCCATCAAAACCTGTGACGAAAAAAATTTCTTGTCGAAGCTAATCTTGAATTTTTGATCAGCTGGCCAGTCTTCCGTCGGTCGAAAAGCAAGTTCCTTGTCCGAGTTCCACGACCAGGCACCAGCGATCTTTGGTTCGAGGCGCACGCCGGTGAGTGATGTTTTTTTCAGATCTTCCAGACGCGCTGCTGGTTCACCGAACCGGACAAGGAGCGGCCAATATTTCAGATCTTTCTCGAGTTTCGTAACCGCCGGATACGCGATCGTCGCCGTAACTTTGTGCGGTATCGGTCGATGTTGATACCAATGCAACGTCCAGGCTGCCCCGCAGAAGAGCAGCAGGATCGCGATGATTCCGGAGGCCGTACCTAGCGGATGTGCGCGTTTGAAAGCCGAGAAAGCGGAGCGGGTTTGTGAAAGCCAGCGTGGCGGGCTCCATTGCAACCGGCCGAAGACAGTCAGAGCGAGCTTTTTGAGAAACATCCAAAGAAGCAGAAACGGCCGGGCTGCCAGCTGAAGTGATCGGGTGAGGAGGGCGCTTGTATTCATAAGGAGAATACGGGAGTTCAGCAGGAATCTTTCAGGAAATCGATAGTATTGCGCCTGTGGGTAGAACTGCGTTAGAAGATCGATATGAAGAACAGCGGGTTGATTGCCACGCGCCGCAGCCTGGTCGACCGCCTGGCCAACTGGGACGATCAACGGCGTTGGCAAGAGTTTTTCGACACTTATTGGAAACTGATCTACTCGGCGGCGCGAAAATCGGGCCTGGCCGACGCCGAAGCACAGGAGGTGGTGCAGGAAACAGTCATCACCGTGGCCAAGAACATCGACAGATTGCAATACGATCCAGCAATCGGCTCGTTCAAAGGCTGGCTCTTACAAATCACCAGGTGGCGTATCGCCGATCAATTCCGCAAACGTGAACCGGAAGGTGTGAAACGCTCGCATTTGCAGGACGATAGTTTGACGGCAACTATCGACCGTGTCCCCGATTCGAGGATTGTCGATCTTGACGCGGTCTGGGAAACGGAGTGGAAAGACAATTTGTTAGAAGCCGCG
Organism: Verrucomicrobiota bacterium; assembly: GCA_046732875.1. GTDB lineage: Bacteria > Verrucomicrobiota > Verrucomicrobiia > Chthoniobacterales > UBA10450 > Udaeobacter. Next base: position 4,271 of record JBKPOB010000053.1, read on the forward strand.
ATCGCGCGCGTGAAGAGGAAAATCGATCCAAAACAGTTTCAAATTTTTGATTGTTACGTTCGCAAAGAATGGCCGGCGCAAAAAGTTTCCGAACGACTCCGAGTCAGTGTCGGCCAGGTATATCTTGCACGACACCGGGTGGCGGCGCTCCTGAAAAAGGAGATTAAAACGCTGGAAAAAATCGATCGCTGATTCGGCTCGCCGGAATTGCTTCGCGGTCGCGCCTTGTGTAAAATCGGGCATTCCCCGCGAAGTCACTGCTCAGATCCCGATTATCCCTGACCACGAATTGCTACGTGTGATCGGCCGCGGCGCTTACGGGGAGATCTGGCTAGCGCGGACGGTGACCGGTGCATTTCGGGCGGTGAAAGTTGTGTACCGCAGCACGTTCGAAACCGAGCGCACGTTTCTAAGGGAGTTCGAAGGCATGTCGGCATTTGAACCCATCTCTCGTGCACATGATGGGTTCGTTGACATTCTTCACGTCGGCCGGACTGCAGATTATCTCTATTACAGCATGGAGCTAGCCGACGATCATTTGGCTGGCCGCAAGATCGACATCATCAATTACGAACCGCGCACCTTGAAAAGTGAGCTCGCGCGACATGAATGCCTCCCCGCTGATGAATCGATTCGTCTCGGGCTCTCATTAACGGAAGCGCTCGAGGCGTTGCATGCGCGGGGGCTAACGCATCGAGACATCAAGCCATCGAATATCATTTTCATCGAGGGCGGACCGAAGCTCGCCGACATCGGATTAGTGGCTGCTAGCGGACAACAATCGTTCGTTGGAACGGAAGGTTACGTGCCGCCGGAAGGCCCGGGCACCCCGCGCGCAGACATTTACAGTCTGGGCAAACTTCTTTACGAGATTTGCACTGGAAAAGACCGGTTCGATTTCCCGGAGATCGATTCACAATTGAGCACTCGGCCGGACCGGGAGCGCTTATTACAACTCAACGATGTGCTCGTGAGAGCGTGTGCGAACAATCCGAAAGAGCGTTACACCTCTGCCGCGGAAATGCACCAGGACCTCGCTGCGCTGGACCGCGGAGAGATCCCAAAGCGCAGAAAATCGCGTTGGAAAACTGGCGTGGCCGCGATCTCGATCCTAGCGCTTGCCATTGGCGGGATTTGGTTCTGGGCACATCGCGAAGGCGCGAATGCCGATCTTCATCTTCAAAGGACGATTCGTACAGATCCACCTGGGGCGCTCGTTGTTTTAGGGGACCACGCACAGAAAAGTCCGGCGACATTCGATGAACTGGAGCCGCGCAAATACAAACTGCGAATCATGACTCCGAACTACGACCCGCTGGAAACGACTGTGGATTTCAGCGCAAAACACTCGCCCGATTTGCCGGTCTTTCATCTGACGCGGAGCAAGGGCGGATTGGAGATTGAATCGGATCCGCAAGGCGCCCAGTTTTCGTTGCGCGGCGAAGATGGACAAACCTTGCGTGAAGGTGTCACGCCACGATCCATTGCCGATCTTCCAACTGGGAAATATCTGATCGACGCAAAGCGAGGCAATTGGGAAATGCGCGAGCAAGTGGAAGTGCAACAGGGTGAGGTCACGCGTAAATCTTTCGCCTTCGTTAGCGCACCGACGACGATCACAAGCGAGCCGGGCGGTGCCGAAGTTTTTGTCGATGGAATTACGCGCGGGCGCACGCCGATGCGGATCGACCTGCCGGCGCGCTCCCACGAGTTGGTCGCGCGTCTGGATGGTTGGCCGGACGAACGGCAAAAGATCGATATCGGACCGCGACGCGATAACTCGGCGCACTTCGTCTTTGCTAACGGCAGTGTGAAGATCACAAGCGCTCCCGGTGGCGCGGCTGTTCTCGCAAGCGGACGCGAGCTGGGCAAAACACCGCTGGTGATCGAGGAAGTGAAACCAGGCGACGTAGCTTATGAACTCCGGCTCGCCGGTTATAAGAGCACTTCGCTGACCGGAAAAGTGGAGCCGCGGCAGCAAATATTTCTGGCTGCCCGCTTGGAGAAAAGTGTCGGGCCGGAACCCGGCCAGCCCTGGACGAATTCGTTAGGGATGAAATTCGTTCCGCTCGACGACATCCGCATTTCAATTTGGGAAACGCGCGTGCAGGATTTTGACGCTTTTTGCCGCGCCACGGGGCGCCGACGGGAGCCGCCGGATTTTGCTCAAAATGAAACCAATCCGGTCGTGAAGGTAAATTGGTTCGATGCGAACGCGTTTTGCAAGTGGTTGACAGACAAGGAACGCGAAGAAGGCGTAATCGAAGATCGACAAGTCTATCGGTTACCGACTGACTTGGAATGGAGCGAGGCAGTTGGTTTGGCTAACGAAGGCGGCGCAACTCCGGAAGCGCGTGATGGAAAAATTCGAAATGAATTTCCATGGGGTAAGCAATGGCCGCCGCCAAACGGCGCGGGAAATTATTCCGACAAGAGCGCGAAAGTACGGGGCGGGGCTGTGATCGAAAAGTACATGGATAATTATCCGGCGTCATCTCCAGTCGGCAGCTTCAAGCCGAACTCGTTAGGCATATACGATCTTGGCGGAAATGTGTGGGAATGGTGCGCCGGCAGCTACAAGGGAACCAATGACGGTTCCGTAAGCGCGGGACGCGATTGGGGCGTGCTGCGCGGTGGTTCGTGGGCGACGGGTAATCGCCTGGAGATGCAATCCTCGTATCGAAACGTGATCGATCGGAATGATCGCGACGTAATTTACGGATTTCGCTGCGTCCTGACGACGCAGCCCGAGAACAAGACCGACAATCGATAATTTCTACCGCCCACCCCAATTCGTGACGGCGACGATCACGGGCAGCACATCACGAAATAGTTACGCGGCAGCTGCTGCGGCGCGTTTCCGAGCGGTCGCATCCAGAATGCGTTTGCGCAAACGAAGTGATTTTGGCGTCGCCTCGACATACTCATCTACGTCGACGTATTCGATCGCACGCTCAAGGGTCATCCGCAGCGGGGCCTCTAGCTGGATCCCTTTGCCTTCGCCCTGGCTTCGCATGTTCGTGAGGTGTTTTTCCCTGCACGGATTGACTGGCAAATCTTCCAGTCGCGCGTTTTCGCCGACGATCATTCCTTCGTAAACGTCTTCCTGCGGCCCTATGAAAAGTCGGCCGCGCTCCTGAATACTATTGAGTGCGTAAGCAGTGCTGGTCCCGGATTCCATCGACACCATTACACCACGCCCACGTCCACCGATTTCACCTTTGAACGGCGCGTATTCGCGAAAAAGATGACTCATTAATCCTTCCCCGCGAGTCAGGTTGACCAGATCCGTCTCGAATCCGATCAAGCCGCGTGTCGGGATGATCGCTTCGATTGATACGCGCGATGCGTGATGATCCATGCCAAGGATCTCGCCTTTGCGATTAGCGATCGATTGCAGAATGTCACCGAGATTTTCATTCGGTAGATCGACGTACAGATTTTCAAGTGGCTCGAGCAACGCGCCATCCTCAGCGCGGCTAAAAATCACCTCGGGCCGCGAGACCATCAGTTCATAGCCTTCGCGACGCATCTGTTCCACCAGGATGGCGATTTGCATTTCACCGCGCGCGTTGATCTCAAATGCGCCTGCAGTTTCGGTATCGTTGACCTGAAGCGAAACGTTGCCCCGCGTTTCACGAACCAGGCGTTCCCGAAGGTGTCGCGCAGTAACAAATTTTCCCTCACGTCCCGCAAACGGCGAATCGTTGACGAGGATCCGCATGCGAATGGTTGGTGGATCGATATCGACGAATTGAAGCGGCGCCGTCTCCTCGCGATCGGTCAACGTTTCGCCGATGTAAACATCCTCGAAGCCGGTTATCCCAATGATATCGCCGGCGGTCGCGTGTTTGATTTCGACCTGCTCTAATCCCTCGTGAGTGAAAAGGGCAGTGACAGTCGCTCGTTCGCGGCGGCCTCCGCGGTGAATGCAAACGATCGAATCGCCCACGGCGACGCGACCGCTCACAATACGTCCCAGCGCAATTCTGCCAAGGTAATCGCTATAATCGAGGTTTGAAACGAGCATTTGAAAAAATGGCTCGGTTGAGATTTTCGGCGGTGGCACATGTTGCACAATTGCATCAAAGAGCGGCGTCATGTCTTCGTTCTTTTCGTGTAGCTCACGCATGGCCAAGCCGTTCTTGGCGCTGGCGTAGATGATTGGAAAATCAAGTTGCTCATCCGTCGCTTTCAGATCGACAAACAGATCGAAAACGATGTCGAGGACCATGTGCGGGCGCGCATTTTCCCTGTCGATCTTGTTAATGACGACGAGTGGTTTGAGATTGTTCTCCAGCGCCTTGCGCAAGACAAAGCGCGTCTGCGCCTGCGGTCCATCATGAGCGTCGACCACTAACAGCACGCCATCGACCATTTTCATGATTCGCTCGACTTCGCCACCAAAATCGGCGTGGCCGGGCGTATCGACGATATTGATGCGGTAACCCTTCCACTGAAAGGCGGCATTCTTGGCGCGAATGGTAATCCCTTTTTCCCGCTCCAAATCCATCGAATCCATTACGCGCTCCTGGATCTTTTGATTGGAACGGAACGTGCCGGATTGTCGCAGCAATTGATCTACAAGCGTCGTCTTGCCGTGATCAACATGCGCAATGATGGCGATATTACGGATTTTATCCATGGAAGAGAGTATCTCTCGGGGGGAAGAGCCGCGAAATTTACGAGGGATAACGGTCGAGTCAAACGTCGGCGCGCGACGCAACCCGCCTCAGCAAGAACCTCGCACGTCGAGGCACGGCGACTCAGCGGTCGTTCGATTGTAGCGGCGGACGACCACGGCCTTCTGGGCACAAACGGAAGGTGCCGTCGCGGGCCACGCGGAAGTCGTACGTCTTACCTCCCGCATTAATCACAACCCAATAACCATTAACCAGCGCTTGAGTATACATCATCCCCGGCTCCGGGCAGCCGAGTGATCGATCATTCCAGACCACTGGCTGTGCGCGCAGGATCACAAGTTTTTCGTGGGCGACTTTGGCCAGCGCGGCAGCCTCCTTGAGGATGGGATCGAGAATTCTCTGCGGCACTTCACCTTTCACGGGTGGGGTTTTTTCGGTTAGGGTGGGCGACGTGCTGGTTGGTACGGGCTCGACCTGCTCTGACCCACGGGCAGCAAGGGCCAGCACCGCGGCAAACGCAAGAGCTGCGATTCCATACCTCGATCGTGCCATCGCTGGTTTCGAAAGCGCATTGACGTGCTCCACCGCATTAGGCTTCGTCAATGCTCGGTCGCGGAACGGTGATTTGCCCTTTCCTGTGGAACATAGACGAAACGCTTCCGGTCGAGGCGAGATTACCATTATGTCGGCTAAAAATGCTCCGAATCTCCGCACCGGTGCGGTTCGTATTGTCGGTTGCCGTTTCGACAATGATCGCCACTCCGCCCGGTGCGTAACCTCCGTACACGATCTCGTCGAATTGTTGTCTATCCTTGTCCTTGCCGGTGCCGCGTTTGATTGCGCGCTCAATGTTATCGTTCGGCATACTCTGCGTGCGTGCAGCCTGGATTGCGCTGCGCAGACGCGGATTGCCGTTGGGATCGCCCCCGCCGCGCCTGGCTGCGATGGTGATCTCTTTTGATAATTTACTGAAGATCTTGCCGCGTTTCGCGTCGATCGCCCCTTTAAAACGCTTGACCTTCGACCACTTACTATGTCCCGCCATGGATGCGGATTTATTATTTAGGAATGACGTTGCCTGACTAAATGCTGTGTTCGGAACAGCACACCTGGCGAGAGAACGACTCGAGAAGAAGAAATTACTGGCACGATTCAAGCAAAAAAGTTTGATTTGTCAATGATGCGACTTCAGCGCGAAAAGAACAGCAACGGCTATCGCCGCCAACTGTAGCGAACAATCCACAATCGCGATGTGCTCATTGTGGTGAGGACGCCGGCGCAGGTGCTCTCAGGGCCGCATCAACGATCACGCGCAGACCCTCCGGATTTCGATAGGCCGGCGGCACCTCTTGATTGTTAATGAAAATAGTCGGGGTGCTCCTTACACCGAGCGTCATCCCTTGCCCCTCATCAAATCCAATCCGCGCTTTGGCTTTGTCGCTCTCCATATCCTTTTTGAACTGATCAATATCCAGACCGAGCATTCCGGCATACGTGCTGAACAATACCCCCACATCCGGGGCGCTGCCCCAGACGGATTGTTCTCGATAAAGCAGATCATGCATCTCCCAAAAGCGGCCTTGCAGACCTGCCGCTTCCGACGCCAGGGCGGCTTCGCGCGCATGTTGGTGATTTGCGAGCGGCAAATGACGAAAGACCACACGCACACGTGAGCGGTAATCCCTCTCTATTTGGTTAATCGGCTCAGCCAGATTAGCGCAAGGCGGACACTGAAAATCTCCAAATTCCATGAGTGTCACAGGCGCATCTCTAGCGCCGAGGACATGAATTGAGTCGGCATCGACCTTTCCAAGTGCGGAGTTTCCCGGAATTGTCAGCGCGGGAAGTCGCTTGGCGCGATAGAGGATTGCGCCGGTAACAAGCGTGGCCAGCGCGAGAGCAGTAACAATGACAAAGGCAAGATAGCGCCTCATTGAAAAACCGCATGCGACTACGATCGTTACGGAAAAGACAGGGACGCGGTTTTCACCGCGTCCCTGTCGCACAAAACTAAGAGTATGTTTGCGGCTGCTAGATACTCCCAGGGATCAGGCTAGGGCGTGGGCGTCGCATTGAGAGCGTCGACCGCCTGCACGAGTCCAAAGCCAAAAGTCGGGTCGTACCCGAGGGGCCCGAGGTCCAGGGCCGTGTTCTCGAGGATGGATTCGACCTGGGTTGGCGTGAGGTTCGGATTCTTGCCGAACACCATCGCCGCCACGCCAGAGACATGCGGCGCTGCCATCGACGTGCCGTTGAAGAAGTCCCACGACGAAACAGCATTCACCAGCGTAGCGCTGGACCCGACCTGGCCGACGAGCACCAGGCCGTCGGCCTGCGACACCGAAACGGCCGGAATCCACGCCTTGCCGTTGTTGGTGGGGGTGCCCAGCGTGCCGTGGAAGTTACCGGGCGCGTTGTTGTAGATGATCGCGCCGACTGCGCCGGCGGTCATCGCGCTCGCCACCTTCTGCGCGAACGTGAACGAGCCACGCGAGATGAGTGCGATGTTGCCCCTCACCGTGCTTGGGCAGTCGGACGGGGATCCAGCGAGACCACAGTTGATGAGCGTCTTCGTGATGCCGCGCGAGCGCGTCGTCCCTGCGAAGGTAAGACCGAACGCCTCGAAGGTCTGTGTCGTAGTCACCGATGCCTCGAAGCCCTGGCCGTTCGGGACGGAGGAGAGCACGTCGACGCCAGGGCCGGACAGGTCGACGGTGCCGCCTGTGTTCGAGAAGCTCGCATGGGCGTTGTTGCGGTCGACCGCCCCTACCGACACGACCACATCGTAGCCGGATGGATAGTGCGGGCGGCTCGAGCCGTCGTTCCCGGAGGAGGCGACGATCATGTGGCCCTCCGCGATCAACTTCTGGTAAAGTGCCTGCTCGGTGCTCGAGCGGTCGGGGCCGCCAAGGCTCATGTTGATCACCTTGCAGCCCTGGTCGGCGAGCCACTGCACGCCGGCCATTACCTGGCTTGTCTCTCCGCTGACGCTCCCGTCCTGCTGCGTCCCGAGCACGCGAGCTTCATAGAGTTGCGCCTGGGTTGCGACCCCCAGGATCCCGACATTGTTGTTGACGCCGAGTAAGATACCGGAGACGTGAGTCGCGTGCGTCTCCGTCGCGGCCACGCCGAGCTTGAACACATCAACGCTGTTGGTGCCGCCGAAGATATCCTTGCCCGCCACGAAATTGGCGGCGATGTCCGGGTGCGTCGTGTCGAGACCGGTGTCAGCGACGCAGGCCTTGACGCCCGCGCCGGTGAAGCCGTCTGCCTGCGCCTCGAGCGCCTGGGTCGTGATCAGGCCGTAAAGCCCGTTCGAGAGCGACGGCGTCAACTGCGCATCCGCAAGGCCGAGGGGCTTCCGGACAGGATCTTTCTCGACGTACGAAATCCCGCCCTCGCGAGCGAAAACGCCGATCTTCGCGCTATCGAGATCGATCGCTAGCGCGTTAACCGAAGGGAACGAGAAACGAACCGTGCCGCCGTATCGCTGGACGAGCGCATGCTCGTTGGGCCCCGGTGTTCTGGTGAAGCCGACGAACAGGTGCTCGCGCGGCGACGCCCCGCCGCCTTGGCCGGCAGCGATGGCGGCCATCGCAACACCGACAACGAAAAGCACGCTCGCTGCTGTGAGGCGAGCGTGTGATAGAACGAAGGTTAATTTCATATTTTTTAGTTGTGATTTTTTAGTTGTTGAAGTTTGGTGAATTTAGGAAACACGAGATTCCAGTAAAAAACGGATACGTCAAGCGCTGTTGTTGCTTTTTTTAAAGAAAATTCCTTAGGTCAAAATTTGCCTCTTAGCACTCGACAAATCAACAGGCGATTGACCTTCAGCGCGCTCGCCTTTCGCACGGAACTGAGCTACGCCGCAGCGGCGGCGCGCTTGCGGGCGGTCGCGTCCAAGATGCGCTTGCGCAAGCGAAGCGATTTCGGGGTGGCTTCGACGTGTACTTGTCGATGTCGATGTACTCAATTCGCATGAGAAGATGTAGATCTCGTAAATCAAAGACTGGCTAGCATGTCATGTGCTAGACGGCCGGCCTAACAAATGTCTAGCAAGGAGTAACCCGCAGTTCGCCAGCAACCGCAATACAAACTTTGTTTCAGTCGCTCTTAACGAATGCCGGTGTCGATGTCCGTCCACGCGGACCGTCTAATTTGAGACAATCGTGAAGGCTTGCGGCTTGGCGCGGATATGTTTGCGTGCGCGATCTTTCACATCCAGAACATACGCGCCCGGTGGCAGTGCAACGCGATAACTTCCATCACCGTCTGCGGTCATACTCGATCGGGCGCCTCGAGTCAATGACCTGAAGTGTCCGAACGCCCTCGGCAGAGGGCGACGAAGCGCGTCGTGTGCGGATGTCTATTGGCAACCGGGCAGCTTGACGCTGCCGATTCGCGTCTGCCAGCCTGCCGGGCTGGATTGCTGGCCGGCGAGCGTATAGTACTCATTGACGTACCAGAACGTGCAGTCGTCGGTGGGATCGACTGTCATGTCCGTGTAGTCGCCCCAGCGCGAGTTGGTGGTGGTCTGCACGCCCGAGCCGTTGATGATCGTGCCCTCGCCCAACGTCATCTGGCCCAAGGGATCGCCCGCGAGCCTGCCCGTGTAGCGGATGCCCGGATAGACATCCACTCCGTTCACTACGCTGTAACCTAAGGCTATGTTACCGTTCTTATCCATGGCGACGCTACCCATCCAACGGTGCACTCCGTCACCGGGCGCAAACGTTCCCTGCTGGAAGACCGAGTAGCTCCCGCCCGTCCGCCGGATCTCGTACCAGCGCGCGCCAGCGATGCCGGGGAGCGCCTCTACTGACTGGTTGGTCACCAGCGATTCGTACGTGCCAAAGTTGCGATAGGCTAGGCGGAACGTCGGCCGCTGGCGATAGGAGAGGATGTCCAAGTACTGGGCGGGATCCGTGATGCCCGGCTGCGGGAGACAGTCGCGGCTGTCCGGGGCACAAGGAAATATCGAGTCGAAGCTGGCAACGGGAAGTTGTGTCTTGAGGCTGATGGATGCCTCAGGATTGGCATTCCACTGGACGCTGAGTTCCCA
>JBKPOB010000054.1:0-4216 GCA_046732875.1 Verrucomicrobiota bacterium
TGATAAGAATGGCAATGGTTACGCCAATGAGTCCGCCTACGCCGGTAATGGTTGTGAGACGCTTGCTTTGCTTCGAGATGAAAAAAACCATGTAGGCGGTGACCGCCAGCTCCGGCACTTGTAGCGCCATCGAAATCATCACGCACAACACCACACCACCGACGAGGATGGCGGTTCGAATTTTGCGTGCCCCTGTCGGCGCCAGTTCCCGTTTGAGCCAACCAACCCAATTCGAATCACTCGGGTCCGAGCCGGACTGGCGGAATGCTTCCAGAAACGTCGCGCTCATGGAATTATTTCGGCGGGGGACCTTTTATGATCGCGACAGCAGACGCGCCCATGCGGAAAAGATTAGGATCTGGATTTTCGACTTCGATGCGAACGGGAAAGCGTTGCGCAACGCGCACCCAGTTTAGTTCGCGTTTCACGTAAGGAACGCCTGAGGCAGGCAAATCGACCTCGCCTTCGGGCTTCACTGCCCATCCGATTCCCTGCACTTTTCCACGGAAGCGTTGGTTAGGCGCAGAGGAGAGATAAACGATCGCCTCGCTCCCTGGCGCCATGTGTCGAACTTCCGCTTCGCGAAAATTTGCGATGACGTACCATTTGCTCGTGTCGAGCAGCGAGAACACGGGAACCCCAGCGCTAACATGCGCCCCGGCCGAAATGTTGAGATTGATGACACGCCCGGAAAAAGGCGCGATGACCTTGCAGTAGGACAGATGGAGTTCATCGAGATTGATGGACGCTAGCGCGCCTTCGCGCTGAGCTCGTAGTATTGTCTCTTTAGTTCGGGCTTCATCGACATTTTCGGCAGTCGTAAAGTGCTTTGGTAACAGCGGTTCGAGGCGCTGCAAGGTGCTATGCGCTTGTGCGATTTGTCGATCCAGCGCGGCTAACTCCGCTTTGGCCTTTTCCAAGGCGAGTCTGTAGTCCTCCGGATCGATTTCGAAAAGGACGTCGCCCTCCTTTACTGCCTGGTTGTCCTGCACATTCAGCTTGAGGATTTGGCCACTCACACGCGGCGCAATGCCCACCACATTGGCGCGCGCCGTCGCATCGTCTGTCCGCGGATGTCGTTCGATGATTCCCCACACGTAAAGTGTGATGACCACGGCGCTAACGACGACGATCAGAGTGACAAGTTTACGAACGAACTTGTGTCGTTCGATGTCGACATTCGGTGAGGTTGCGACGCTCTCTTGCTTTGAAGGTGTGGCAGGTTGATGCACGTCAATTCTGGTAGAACAAAATCCAGGTCGCGAACGTGAAGATGATCATTAGACACGAATAGATCAGCGGCGGCGGACCGACGTACGGTTTCAGATTGCCGACCTGGACGATCCAATGAGCGACGAAAGTCAGCGCCAGTCCGCTCAAAATGCAGATCATCCACGCTGGGAAGTAAGAACCGAGAATGTCGACCGTCGGCGAATGATGGCTGGAGACGCGGACCGCGACCCAACAAGGAACAACAACTGCGAACCCAATGGCGGCAAATCTCAAACCTGTTCGAATAGCTCTCATCTTTTTAACGATCTCCTGGCGCGTCGTGAACTCTGTGTTGGCGCGACTGTCCGCGGCACTGGCCGGGCAAGATCACCAACACTCAACGCAACAGCTGCCTGGCTGGTGTAAATTGCCGACTGCGTGTCGTGACTCGTGGCAAGTGCGGCGCTGAGATTGCGTTCCGCACTGACAACCTCGGGATAAGTGCTCAGACCTTGCTTGTACGATTCGAGCACTGCGTCGAACGCGCTCTTTGACGCTGTAAGTAATTTTTCGGCCGCGTCCTGCTTTTTGAGCGCGGTTGTGTAGCCAGTGTACGCTTTCCACACTTCTCGGGCCGCTGAGTCCCGCGCTCCAGCAAGTTCGTTTTCGGCTTGATGCAGGTCGGCCTCGGCAATGTCGAGTTTGTGCCGACGAGCGAACCCATCGAAGATCGGCACGTTCATCGTGAGAAACGCGCCAAAGGTCGGTCGGGTGCCCCCGAAGTAGTCCGATTTGGCGACACTGACCTCCAGGTCCGTTTCGCTAAAGTGCGCGTCGAATGTGACCTTTGGATAATACTCGGCGCGGATCTTGCGAATCTCATATTCCTTTGAACGAACATTGGCTAGCTTTGCAACAAGATCCGGCCGTTGCACCAAAGCTTTTGTCATCAGGTCACCGACGGAATCTTCTGTCTGAGCATTCAGATGATTTTTCTCTGGCAGGTCTGCCACTTTGAGAGACACGGTCGGCATGAGGCCGATGCTCTCGATGAGAGCCACTCTGGCATCGCTTTCCGCACCAAGGCTTGCCTGAAGATCAAAATTGGATTGCGCGCTCTGCTGTTGTGCCTGGAGCAGTTCAGGTTTCGTCGCAAGTCCGGTGTCGAACCGCGCCTGTGCCGCCTGCTCCACCGTTTTTGCCGCATCGAGCGCACTCTGGGTTACCATTACTTTTTGCCGCGCGGTGCCGAGTTGGTAAAAGTGGTCGGTCACATCAAACACAATTTTTTGGTGTGTTCCGTTGAAGCCGACATTCGCCATCATCAATTTCTCGTGCGCCGCTGCCCTGATCGCGCTGCGTTCACCAAAGTCGATCAATAACCATTTTGCGTTTAGCTCGGCGCGGGCCAACAACGATTCGGTGACTAACGTGCCTCCGCCAACAATCTCCACGTTAGGCAGGTTGCCATTGGTTGGCGGCGGTTGGAGCTTCGCTCGCAATTGTGGAAACGGCACAAAGGCCCGGTCGTATCCTCCAGCCGCCGCCGCAACGATGTATGGGTAATAGGCGCTTTCAGTGAGACCCACCGCAGCAGCTGCCATTCGGGCGCGCTCCCACGCAACACGTGTTTCGGGGTTACTGCGCTGCGCGACATCAATCAGCTCCGCGAGATTGTAGGTCTTGCGCGGATCGATAGCGGGCAAATAGCGCCGTTCAGCTTCGGTGGGTTGGTAATTACGCAGTTCTCCCTCGTATTTCGGGAGTGTTGGCGGTGCCCAGGGCCGCACGGATGAAGGAGGAGCATCGTCGCGGGCAAGTGCGATCGCGACGATCATGAAAAACTGAGTGCCTATGATAAAACAGATCTTCACGGCAAGCTCTCGAAGTCCGCCGCAGCGTTTCATGAAGACTCATTATGGCTGATCGTGCCCTGAATTGGCGAGCACAACAGAAGAAGGGGCAGCCGCTGAGGTCAGGTGCTTTGCTCGCGCGCGGATTCGCGCCAGTTGAGCGCTTAGCGCTTCGATATCACGGATGGTGACCATCTGTTCGATTTCCTGGCCGAAGAAAAGATCCAGTGTCCAACTCGCCATGACTCGCAGCTTCTTAGCCAAGCGTGGAAGCTTCATTAAGTAGACTGATCGCCAAAACCACCAGGCGATAAAACCGGAAAACTTAATCCCAAAGACCATCGCCACACCGGTGTGATGACCGATGCTCGCCAGCTGTCCCAGCATTCTAAAACGGAACGGCTTCGGCGCTCGTCCGAGAATCGCCGCTTCGATGTTCTTCGCAACCACCACTCCTTCCCGTAAGCCATGCTGCGCGGTTGGTGGATGAAACTTGCCCGTGCCGCTTTTCACGTCGGGAATTGCTGCGCAATCACCAGCTGCCCACAATCCTGACACTCCGGGAACACTCATGTCTTCGTTCACAAGCAGACGCCCTCGTTCTTTCTGGCAGGGTAATGAAGCGATGACCGGACTTGGTTTCACACCCGCCGTCCAGATCAAAGTCGTAGCAGGAATCGAAGTGCCATCGCTTAACGTCACCACCAATCCATCGTAGTTTGCCACGCGCGCGCCTTTGATCACTTCCACTTTGCGCTCTCGCAATTTGCGTTCGGCGTAGCGTCCCAATTCTTCACCTAATTCGGGCAGAATGAAATTACCCGGATGAACCACCACGATTCGAATCAATTCTTCGCGCAACTGCGGATAGTAGCGCACGGTTTCCCGGACGAAGTCGTTCACGGCGCCCGTTGTTTCGGTTCCCGAAAAACCACCCCCAGCGGTGACGAAGGTAAGTAACTGCCGGAGCGCCGTCTCATCGCTCTGAAGAGACGCTTCTTCTAAGAGCGCCACCATGCGATTGCGTAGCAGCGCCGCGTCACTCAAGCTTTTCATGGTTACCGACCAGTCGCGGACGCCCTCCATATTAAAAAAATTTGTTTCTGACCCGAGCGTCAGAAGCAGATGATCAAACTCGAATTCAAGGCCGT
>JBKPOB010000055.1:0-4553 GCA_046732875.1 Verrucomicrobiota bacterium
TCCGGTAAATCTGACCTTACTGAAAAATGGCAATCCCGTTCTAACTTATACCGATTCGACGTATAACATCACCGGTGGCAGTCCTGGAATTGGTATTTGGTCGTCATCCGGATCTAATCTGAGGGTTGACAACTGGGAGGGCGGGGATCTCGAGATGCTTGGAGTTCTGCCATCGGGGACACAGGAGCCCTGGCCATAGCCGTTCGGGCCCTAAACATTCACAGAGCCACTGTGCGTTGTCATGGTTATAATCGGGATGATCCGCGCAGTGGAATTCATCGTTATCGCGCCTGTTTCAACGTCTCTACCGTGCGCCTTTGAAAGATTGCCCCTGCCGTCTTTGACGCCCAGATATTGCACAGTCTCAACTCCCCTGGGCGTCATGCGCCCAAAGATGCGCTACCTACACGAGGCAAGCCGGTACGATGTACAGCAATTCTAGCGCCATCCTTAGCCCGGGTCGGGGGGTAGCACTCGCGCTTAGGCGAAGTGATTCTCCCTCAAGCACCGGAACATAACGAAAATCTCTAAACCGACTCGAAATCGTAAAGACAACCGACGTTTTTTTGCAACTTCATGCTGGAAAAACCGGAGAGAAGTTTAGAGGCATTCTCCCCACTTCCCCATGCTATAGGAGTGCCTTTGGTAAGGTGAGCCAAGCGATTTTGAGCGGTCGCTTGGCTCTTTTTCTTCGCTTTATTTTACTCCGCAGCCCAATTCACGTTTTTCTTAGCGAGGTGAACAGTGGAAAGATTTCTGCCTCCACAGAGGGCAGTTCGCGGAAAACCCGTCAACTTGGCGTGCTGGTTGCTGCCGAATTACTGAACGGTCAGTTTCATTGCCGGGTGAATTTCCCATACGGCGTAATCTGGCAGTCGCTTTCACTTATTTGCTCCGTCTGCTGGAGCAGGTCCGATGTCCCAAAAAGCCTTACCAATCACGGTCACAACCGGCGTTTGAGTAACGAAGGCGGTTCAATCGTTTCTACGCCAGCAGTGGCGGACGACACACTTTTTATCACTAACGGCGGCGACGCGGTTGCGCTCGATCAGTTCAGCGGACGCGAGCACTGGAGATTCGCCGCGCTGGATAGGTTTGGCATTCATCTAACCAGCACTCCTACAATCGAGAACGGCGTCGGGTTCGTTACTGGAGACGGGTGGGTCTTCGCTCTTGATGGAATCACCGGCAGAAAGATCTGGCGTCAACAACTCCAAGCCCCAGCGTTCGGAATCTCATCTGCCGCTGTCGCCAACGGTGTTGTTTACGTTGGCGGTCAGGAGGGCGCTCTACGCGCTCAGCGCTTTCGACGGTCACTTAGTCTGGCAAAACACTTCGGTGTCGGTGGGGCCCACCCCGGCTGTTGCCGACGGCAGGGTCTTCGTCAATTCAGAAGACCCGAACTTCGGTTTGTGGGCCTTCGATGCGCGACGGGCGGATTTTTATGGAGCAGACAGAGGCCCGGCGAACCCGTCACCACCGTCACAGTGGCCAACGGAGTCGTTTACGACATCGTCGAGTCAGGCACTTTGCAGATGTTTGACGTCGCGCACGGAACGTTTCCTGGATCAATTAGAGATCCCGACGGTAAACCGTTTGTAAACGCGTTTGGTTCTCAGCCTATCGTCGCCAACGGTACCGTCTACGTCTCCGCAAGGGATCGCGTCGACGCCTTTCACCTCAGTCCCTGAAGACAGTCGCTGCGGACCAGACGCGACTGGCGCCGGTTCTCTTTTAGCGAGCCGGTGAGAAGGAAAGCGTTTCATTGTCGCGTCGACGAACAGCTGACGGCGTTACTCCACCTCGAATCAGCGATGCTCGTGTGTCTCGATCAGGTTGGGCGCACAACGATTTTGCTAGACAGCTGATACGGCACTGGCATAGCGTTGCGTCGTTAGTCGCCGGACGCGCCGTTGCGTTTCTCGTCGCTCTCATATCGACGCGTCACCGCGTTTTTGCAACCCATCGAAGATTAGAGAAAAACCGCGATGACGGTGGCTGTACACATGAATGATGACGAGATAACTCGCCGGATACGCTGGCTGCGATGCAAGGTCATACTGGGCATGTTAGCTGAATGGCTTTGTATCACATTCATAGCATTGGCTATCACCGTTTGGATCGCGTTCTACGCATTCGCATAGAGTTGTTTTTCTTTGCGCCGCCGCAATCTGCACAAGTGCTTGATACCGCGGCGACGGAAAACGATTCGTTGTACGCGCAGATGAAAAGCTGACTGCGTTGCTCGAACTTGAAGCGCGATTCGACGCTTGCCGGCGAATCGGCTTGACAGCCTAACGAGATTTTTCCACACTCGCCGTCGCTAAACGGATCTGAATCAGGCGGAGGACATTTCCTCCGCTAGGTTCTTCGCCCCTTCCGGACCCGCAATCCCCGAATCAATTTAACGAGGGAAAAGGAGGGAAGAGCCTTGAATCCATTGATTCAAAGTCAGATTTTCGGTAGCTAGATTCGTAGCACCGGAGAATTTGCTCTCTGAATTTTAATCTGACTTTGAATCACCTTATCCGAAGATTTGATTTCGTGTCAGATGGTACGGCTTCCAGGGGGAAGGCAAAAGGCTTCAAGTGCCCCTCGTTTTACGAAGAGCGGCCTCCACTCATCAGGCCAGTGGAAAGCCGCTCTATTACCACGTCATTCATCCCTGGAAACGGGTATGGCCAAAAACGCTGTCCTCTTCCCGGTGGCTGGATGGAAAGCTCTGCCGGCAATTTCTCCGAGGTCGTCAATGTCTTTGGCCTGCTCGAGACGACCCAAATAGCTTGCTGGCTTAAGCTCGTTCAGGTCTCTCATCACGCCGTTGTCCCAAATGAACCCGCGACAGTCGGAAAAGCTCGCATCGCACGATACACCGACGACCTGACGACGTTCGTTAATGCCGTAAGCTTCGCTATGGACGTGTCCCGGTAATGCTCCGAGAGGACGGATGCCGTGTTCCGGCGTCCAAATAAAAGCGTGCAGGATGTCGCCTTCAGGAAAGGCAGGGTCTCCGGCAAATCCAACAACATCGCCTCCCTGATTGATCGCCGTCGGTGTGTTTCCACCAGTTCGCTCCCAGGTCGCCGATATTAATAATTCTGCTGTCTGCCCTAGGGTTTTGCCAAAAGACCGCGTGCTTCGCCGTATGTCTTCCAACTGCTTGATCGCAGATGCCCCGAAATGCCGACAACCTGTCCCTGGTCGTTGATTGCTGTAGCCGCACCGGATGTGTCATTGTGAAAAAGAGGGAGCTCGTGGATTTGGTCTCGCCCAGGTCCCCAGACAACTGGCCGAAACTGGAGCACTTGCGGTGGTACGCAGGTGGGATCATGACACGTATTCTCTGCCCAGCCCACTACTTGGTCGCGGTTGTTTGCCCCAGTGGCAAAGCTATTATTTCCGCCCAAGGTGCCAAGCCCTCTCATGTGACCGTGTTCCCAAAGGAATCCGCGTGTGATGTAGCCAACGTTGTTAGGCGGCGGGAAAAAAAACGCACTGCTCCAGTTCTCTCCTAACGGCTCTCGCCTGGCAGTTTGAGCAATACCTACAACTATGCCGGTAATATTTTTCACTGACCACGTCACATTACTGTTCGGTCCGCCAAGCGTTCCCAAGTCCAAAAGAGAACCATTGCGCCAAAGAGTAGCGTGCCTTGTCTGGTCTCCCGCCAAATTGGAATAGCCCGCCACCCAAGTGCGGTTATTGATGCTATTTCCCCGACTATTTGTACCGCCGAGCGAGGGAAGATCCGATATGGTATATTGTTGTGGTACAGCCAGCAATCTGCAGCAAATCGCCATCAGGAATATCAGCGACACGCAAATAGATTTTGTAAATCTGAAATGAATTAATATTCGGTGGGGTGTTTTCATAGAGGCAATCCTATTAATGGTCTGACCGATTGACATAGCCACTTGGTGTGTTTGCCCCAGACCGCTTTGAAGTGCCAGAAGGCGCACCGCTTCTTGTCAATGCCATTTTCTGCGCTCAAAGTGTGGTTCAGATTTACCCATGAGAATGGGCCTGTAGCTCAGCGGTTAGAGCAGGGGACTCATAATCCCTTGGTCCCAGGTTCGAATCCTGGCGGGCCCACATTCGCAGGCGTCTTTAGTACTTGATTTGGACCACAGCGACAAGAGGAAGACTGCCACGCAACGCCAAGTAAACGCATGTAAGCCATCAGAAACGAACCATTCAGTACTATGAAAGCGTTGTTTTCGATCATTCTCGCCTTCGCCATTTCCTTGGGCACTGTAGAGGCCGGACCTGCCAGAACAGCGAAAAACGTGGCGAAGAGTACAGCGAACATAGCCAAGAATGTCGCGCACAGCGCAGTCAAGGGCACC
The DNA here is from genome assembly GCA_046732875.1 of Verrucomicrobiota bacterium. Lineage (GTDB taxonomy): Bacteria > Verrucomicrobiota > Verrucomicrobiia > Chthoniobacterales > UBA10450 > Udaeobacter. The sequence goes on from JBKPOB010000055.1 coordinate 4,347, forward strand.
AGAAGGGCCGCGCGTACTGTAGTCTATACGTTCACGCCGTAAGTCGGCGCAGTTCTCACAACTATTCAAACTCTTCGGTCGTGTTCCTGAGGCTCAGGCGGAGAGCGGCGCTCGCAGACTGCGCAGGCGGAAGCCAAAAAAGATGGCAAGAATGCCGAGTACGACCGCGTACCATGCGATAAGCCAAATCACCGCGGCGGCGCCAGC
>JBKPOB010000056.1:0-18851 GCA_046732875.1 Verrucomicrobiota bacterium
ATTTATCGTAGGCAATTCCAACCGGCCTATCACCGCCGAGCGCAAGAATATTTCCAATAGCGGACTTCGCGTATCGAAGGAGAATGGCTTCGATTTCCTCCTCGTTGTGACAAACGCAGGTAAGGTGGGGAATCGGGTCGAGCTTTGTTGTGTGTTGAATGCGCTCGACGAGATCGTGTGTTAAATCACGTGTTGAACCGCCGGCGCCGTACGTCACGCTGACAAAATGCGGCATATACGATTCGAGGTCCCGAATCGTTTGGTAGAGAGTCTCGGCTGCCTCCGCAGTTTTCGGCGGAAAGAACTCGAACGAGAACGTGGGAGAATCCCCTCGCATGATATCCGTAATGTGCATGGACTCGGCGCCTACCTTCGTTCGTGCCGCGACTTTCGGTCAACTCACCGAAAAAACATTTTCGACCACATATTCGGCACAGACCCATGGCAGTGGACTGGCTCGCTCAGACCAGTAACACTTTCATCGCGCTCCGTGGCGATCACGGTTAGGGCAAAATCGCAAACACTCGGGCTGGAAACCCTGAACCGCCTTTTGGTTTTGGAAAGCTCACTACCGCAATTGCGCCAGCTTCCGGGACCTGATCAAGATTGGTAAGCAGTTCGATCTGATAATGGTTTGTACTGAGAATGTACGTTTCAAGGGCGTAATCGTCCTTACTGGCGGCGACTCCCGGATCGGTATCTGTTGTCTCGTGACCTGACGCGGTGATCTTGCGCTGTTCATACAGGTACTTTAATGCCGGCAAACTCCATCCGGGATAATGCCCGATACCGTTGGCATCCTTATTTTCCATCCTTGCTGCATCGGGCCAGCGCTTCGACCAATCGGTCCGCATAGCTACAAACGCACCGGCGGGAATTGCTCCGTGGTCTGCTTCCCATTTTTTCACGCGCTCGAGCGATAGTGTGTAATCGGGATTCTTCGCAGCCTCGTTGTGCACATCGATAACAACAAGAGGCAGCACCATTTCTTTCAGATCGATCTGATCTACGGTGCGAAGCCCTTTTATGAAATGAGCAGGTGGATCCACATGCGTGCCCCATTGGCCGACATGCGTATACAGTTCGGAGAAGAAACCTGTTCCCATGACGTTAGGACGCTTCTCGTACCAGTAAATTGCTTTGCGCGCCTCATCGGGAAACCCCGGCCAGTGCGGAATTCCCGGTGCAAACTCGTGTGTCAGGTCGACATATCGTTTGCCGGCAAGAATCCGTTGAATTTGCCAAAGCGACGGCTCCTCGCCGCTCCAGATCAAGGAAAATCCGGTGACGCTCAGCACGACACACACCAGGCAGTTCTTAACAGGCATTGAGCCTTGTTAAAGCATTTAGGATTAAGAATCCAATATCTTCGAATAACTTTGAATAAGTCCCGTCCTTGTTCGAAAAACCAAAAGCTGTCGGTGCGTCATGCTGACGTTATCAACAGATCATCCCAACGGTAAAACATAAGGCAAATACGCCGTGCGATGGACTGAGTTATTGGCAATTAGAAGAAGACAATGAGAGAAGTGAAAACTCTAATCAGTTTCATTATCAGCTGTGGAAAACTTTTTGACGCCGAAACCCCGAACGAGAACCGAATGTCTTACTGGAAACAACGATAAAATGTCGCGGGAACAGGTTCCACTCCATGAGCCGGCAGCAATTCCAAGCGCGCGTGCGTACCAACCGTATAAAAATGACAGTCTCTTCGAGCATGCGACCTGGGTTTACGCGTTCTGTCGCGAACATCTTTTCCGTGACGACACGAAACGCATTATTGCGGCTCTTTGGCCGCAGGGACGTCCCGCTCCGGGAACAACGCTAATTGAACTTGGCTGCGGGCCCGGGTTTTACTCATGCCGATTGGGAGAGCGCTTTCGGGAGATGCGAGTTACCGGAGTCGATCGTTCTGCAAGACAAGTGCAGTGGGCTAACGAGCGGGCGGAAGCGCTTAACCTGACTAATTGCTGTTTTAGACGAATTAATGCACTCAAGTTGTCGTGTCCGGATGCAGCCTTTGATGTCGTCCTGGCTTCGCGACTACTCACTATCCTGCCCGAACAATCTGGCGTTATCGCCGAGATGTATCGTGTGTTGAAGCCGGGAGGTCGTTGTTTTGTTGCCGAACCACGCTACGCCTTTTGGGCATCAATTCCGCTTTTGGCGATGTGGCTTCTCGTGGGGTTTAGTCCCTCCGAAAATGGTTATCGAGAACCATACAAAGCAACGGTATTTTCTGCCGATGCATTCGCCAAGCTTTTCCCGGCTCAACCATGGAAGAAAGTCAGGACGTGGCAGGATGGACGCTATCAGTACGCTCTTTGCGAAAAAGGATAACAACCGACAACGCAACGAATGAGAAGGGCTCATCGCGTTGTTGATCCGGATAGAGCGGCTAAAACATTTCGTGGCTGCTCCGCATTGGCGCTGATGACAAAGGCACCGCGCGCCGGGGAGGTAAAAACACGCCTTGTCCCGCCACTCACAAATGAGGAAGCCGCGCAACTCAACAAGTGTTTCCTGCAGGATACGGCTGCGGCGATCTCGGTTTGTTGCAGCCGCCTAACTGCGCCGAACCCGGCAAGGCCAACCGTACATGCAATTGCCGTTTACACGCCAGTCGGTGCCGAGTCAGACTATATCGACATTTTGCCTGCTGATTTCAGTTTGCTGCTACAACGCGGCGAAGATTTCGGTGCGCGCCTCTATTTTGCGACCCAGGACTTGTTTAAGTGCGGGTTCACGGCTGTTTGTCTGATTGATTCTGACAGCCCGACGATTCCTGCTGAGAATTTTACAAAGGCGATAGAACTCCTTTCGATGCCTGGCGACCGGATCATTCTGGGTCCTTGCGACGATGGTGGTTATTATTTGATCGGATTAAAACAGTCACACTGGGAAGTGTTCGAGGAAATCGACTGGAGTACAGATCGAGTACTAGAGCAGACATTGCGACGCGCGGACGAAATTGGCGTTGAAGCAAAAATTTTGCCGACCGGATACGATGTCGATGATGGCGCGGCGTTGCGCCGGCTACGCGATGAATTGCTTGGTCAACACAAGGATCACGCCATTGCTCCAAATACGCGGCAATTTCTCGCGAGCGTAGTTGCGAAAAGAAAATTGTAGCGCAGGCGCTCCGCCTGGTGACTTCGGAGCGGGTGACTTCGGAGCGGCAACCGATGCGGTTGCCCTACGACGGCTGCACAGATAGCCTGACATTTGCATGGCAAGACGCGCATTAGTTACCGGCGGCGCAGGCTTAATTGGCTCACACTTAGTCGATCTTCTCATAAATGAAGGCTGGCAGGTTCGGGCACTCGATAACTTGGAACCGCAAACGCATCGCCGCGGAAAACCAGCTTGGATTAACAAGAACGCGGAGTTCCTTCACGGCGATTTGCGTGATCTCCAAACGATTGTCGCGGCGCTCGACAAGATAGAGGTCGTCTTTCACCAAGCTGCCTACGGCGGCTACATGCCGGAGATCACAAAATTTGTGCATGTGAATTCACTCGGCACGGCACAGATGCTCGAAGTCATCCGCGAGAAAAATCTGGCGGTTAAAAAGGTGATCGTCGCCAGCTCGCAGGCTGTCTACAGCGAGGGCGCGGGCGATTGTCCAAAGCATGGATTGGTTTTTCCGCCGGTGCGTCAGGTGGAGCAATTGCGCAAGGGTGATTGGCAAGTGCATTGCCCGCTATGCGACGCGATCACAACAAGCGTTCCGACTCCGGAAAATGCGCCGGTCGGTGGAGAAACAGTTTATGGCCTCACGAAAGTTGATCAAGAGCGGCTGGTCCTGCTATGGGGAAAACAACTCGGAATTCCCACGGTGGCGTTGCGTTACTCCTGTACATACGGACCGCGCCAATCGATCTTTAATCCTTACACGGGCGTCATCGCGATTTTTTGCACTCGCTTGCTGAATAATTTGCCACCGGTGCTGTACGAAGACGGGGAACAGACGCGCGACTTTTCATTCGTTGAAGACATCGCCCGTGCGAATTTGCTTGCCGCGGAAACAGACAAGCTCGACGGACTGCCAGCGAATATTGGGAGCGGCGCTGGCACGCCGATTCGCGAAGTCGCCGAACACCTTTCCGATGTTCTAAAGATCGACATCGCGCCTGAGATCAATGGCGAATTTCGTCCTGGCGAAATGCGTCATCTCATTAGTGATACCACGCTTGCGCGATCGGCTGGTTACAAACCGGCTGTTGATCTTAGAGAAGGGATCGGTCGTTACATTGATTGGATCCGCGCGCAATCAGACATTCGCGATTACTTCAGCGAAGCCAGCGAAATTTTGAAGAACAAAGGCATCGTTCATCGAGTGGCGCGATGAACATCACCACCGCCATTCCCGATTTTAATGCGCCGGTCGTCAATCACGCGCGCAAAGATTTTCCATTGCTCAGCGCGGACATGGCAGTGGGTGAAGCGTTGGAGCGCATCCGGCGTGAAGGCGTAGGTGAACGCGTTATCTATTTTTATGCGATCGACGAACAGGAACGGCTGGTCGGTGTCGTCCCTACACGCCGTTTGTTGACAGCAGCGCTGGAGACACCGTTGCGCCAGATCATGGTTCCGCGCGTCGTGGCTGTTCCCGCGACGGCAACGATTCTTGACGCCTGCGAATTTTTTGTCCTGTACAAATTTCTCGCATTTCCCATCGTGGACGAAAAGCGCCGCGTGGTGGGCATCATCGATGCGAACCTTTTTGCCGAAGAAATTTTGGAAGCCGGCGACAGTAAATCCCGACGAGTTGAGACTCCTATCGCGCAGGTGAGTCCGGAATTCTTTGAAGCTCTCGGCTTTCACATCGAACAAATCCGCGGCGCGTCACCCTGGCGCGTTTTCCGGTTCCGTTTTCCATGGCTGCTCGTCACCGTGACAGGTGGAACGCTCTCGGCGATGCTGGCCGGATTTTTCGAAGCAACGCTCGAACGCAGTCTCGTGTTGGCATTCTTTCTTACAATGGTGCTTGCACTGAACGAAAGCGTGAGCATGCAATCGATGAGCGTCACGATCCACGCCTTGCGCTCAGCCTCGGTAACGAGCGGCTGGCTCGCGGCGGCATTTCGACGCGAAGCAACCACCGCGCTTCTGCTCGGGCTGGCATGCGGGGTTGTCGTCAGCGTGATTGTTTTGTTGTGGCGGCAGGATCCGTCCGCCGCATTCGTCATCGGTGGCAGCATCGCCCTTTCACTGGTGAGCGCCTGCGTGCTTGGTCTCGGCGTGCCATCGCTGCTTCACCGGTTCAAGCTTGACCCGAAAATTTCAGCCGGACCGGTTACGCTCGCGCTAGCGGATTTTATTGCGCTCGTGATTTATTTCACCAGCGCGTGGCTGGTTTTGCGATGAGCAGCGTCTCGGTGATTATCCCCGCGCTCGACGAGGAGGAACCGATCGCTGGGGTTGTGCGCGAATGTTTCGCGACAGGTTTGCCTAACGAGGTGATTGTCGTTGATAACGGCAGTACGGATCGAACTGCGGAACGCGCGCGTGAAGCAGGTGCGCGCGTCGTAACGGCACCGCGCGGATACGGACGGGCTTGCGCCGCCGGCGTTCGTGCAGTTTCGCCCGAAACCGAGGTTGTGGTGTTTCTCGACGGCGACGGCAGCGACGTGCCGTCGTTCATGAATCATCTTGTCGAACCTGTAGCACGCGGGACGCACGATTTCGTGATCGGTTCGCGCACCCGCGGACAACGTGAACCCGGCAGCATGAATCTCCAGCAAATCTTTGCCGGTCGACTTGCCGGATTGATTTTGCGATTGCTCTATAGGGTTCGTTATACGGACATGTCCCCATTTCGTGCCATTCGTCGTGATGTGCTCGAGCGGCTCGACATGCGCGAGCAGACCTACGGCTGGAATCTGGAGATGCAGATGAAAGCCGCGCGTGGCGGGCTGCGCGTTCTCGAAATCCCCGTAAATCATCGCCGGCGTGCCGGTGGAGAATCCAAAGTGTCAGGCACATTCCGTGGCACCTTTGCCGCGGGTTTTCGCATTGTTGCGACCCTGGTTCGCGTCGCTCTCGGATAGCCGATTCCATCTAGAAGTTCCCGAGTTTTCGTGTAGCGTCGCTCAATGGTTTCGATGCTTGATCTGGAGAGGTTTCGCGTCACGCCGCTCACCCGCGAGCCGTTTGAGTTCTTAGTTGTTCCAGAGTTTGTAAAGGCTGAGGCGCGGGCTGCGATCGACAAAGATTACCCCGAGGTCGCCCGGGCGGGCAGCTTTCCGCTTCGCGAGGTGACTTATGGCCCAGGATTTGCGAAACTGATCGAGGAAATGCGCAGCGAAGAGTTTCGCAAAGCCTTTGAGAAGAAATTCGACATCGATCTGACCAATCGTCCCGACATGATCACCGTGCGTGGACGTTGCAGCGAAAAGGACGGCAAGATCCACACCGATTCTGAGACGAAGATCATCACCATCCTTGTTTATATGAATTCGGCTTGGGAATCGTCCGGCGGCCAGCTTCGGTTGTTGCGATCCGGGACGAATCTGGATGACGTCATTCTCGAAGTGCCGCCGACCGAAGGCACGCTGCTGGCGTTTCGCCGCAGCAATAATTCGTGGCACGGTCACAAGCCTTTCTCCGGTCCGCGCCGCGTCATTCAATTCAACTGGGTCACAAGCGAAGCGGTCGTGCGGCGTGAGCAGAACCGGCATCGGTTTTCTGCATGGATAAAAAAACTCCGTGGCGCGCTGTCAGGTGAAAAGCAGGCGGCTTAACCTGCCTGAGTATAGCCTGGAAGGCGAAAGCGACGCCGAACGCGTAACCATCTCAATTTGACGTTGAGCATTGAGCGGTGAGCGTTGGGCGTTGAAATCCCTTGTGAACGATCAGTTTGAACCCCCAAGGAATTCCGACGCATTGGCTCTGCGATCGGCCGAATTCTCGCGGATTCTATTGATCAAACCATCAGCATTGGGTGATGTCGTACACACGATCCCGGTACTGGTGAAGCTGCGGGCGCGTTATCCACGCGCACGGATTGACTGGCTGATCACGCCTGAGAATGCCGAGATCGTGCGTCATCATCCAGCGTTGTCGAATGTCGTTCTTTTTGCGCGTCGCGATTTCTCGAAGCCCGGCCACCGATGGCAAGCGTTCCTGGCATTTTTCCAACTTCTCAAACAAATTCGCAACGCAAAATATGATCTGGTCATCGATATGCATGGTCAGGTGCGTTCGGCATTTTTCACGCTTATCAGCGGTGCGCGTGTGCGGATCGGATTTGATCGGCCTATCAAATTCTCGCGCACCGTTTCTGACGAGCACGATCTGAAAAATGTACCCAGCCATGGCTGGCGCGGCGCGCGCGAAGGTTCGTGGATTGCATACACGCATCGCATCCCGATTCCGACGCTCGATGTGCACGCAATCGATCGTTACCTGTGGGTCGGAGAGCTGCTTGGATTCGACGACGATCCGCCAAATCTAACAATTCATCTTTCTTCGGAAACGGTACGTAACGTTGAGCGGTTGCTGAAAGAGAAAGGTGTGGATGCGTCCCAGCCGTTGATTGTTCTGGTGCCTGGAACCATTTGGGAGACGAAGCATTGGACAATTGAAGGATTCGCAGGTGTTGCCCGGCATTTTCTCCGCGAAGGGTTTGCCGTCGCGTTAGCAGGCACGAAACGCGATCAGCCGCGCTGCCGGCAAATTGCCGCCGCAGCGCCCGGGGCGTGCGATCTTTCCGCAGAGACGACGCCTGCAGATTTGGCGGCGCTAATTCGACGTGCCGAGGTTGCGGTGACCAACGATTCAGGCTCCATGCACGTTGCTGCGTCGCTCGGCAAACCAATGGTCAGTGTCTTTGGCCCGACCAACCCAGTTCACATCGGCCCGTACGAGCGACCAGAATCGGTTGTGCGCGTGGATTTACCGTGCTCGCCATGCAATTACCGTCGCTTGAACCAATGCCCGTTTGGTCACGCCTGCATGAAGCAAGTTACTTCCGCGATGGTACTGGAGCGCGTACGGGAAATTCTCTCGACTGCGAAGACTGCGGCTCAATCCGCTAGTTGCGTTTCATCGCCTGGCTAGCCTCGATCGGGGCCGTAATACGCATTCGCCAAGTTTGCGTCCAGTAATTCATTTCTTGGAAGGAAGTAATTTGATTCCTCTTGCGGCGCTCGGCTCGTAAGATCAGCAACATTGTGAGCAGAAGGAACCCAATTTTTGCGGGGCTACTTGCTGGGTTGCTAGCCGGAGTCGCGATGACAGCGACGATGTTGTTGCTCGCTGTGCTGGGCGTGGCTACACCGCTCGTGATCATCGGCGATCGCCTCTCGGTTTTCATCCCGCCGGGTCCGTTCCTTTCCATTATGGGCAAGGTGGGCGGCTACAATCATCTCAAGCAACTAGGCGTTGGATCGACGATAGCTGGTCAACTCCTGGTTGGCATAATGGCCGGAGCGATCTTCGGATTGTTCTCCCGCCGCAATCCTGCGCGAGCTTCAGCGCTTTGGACCATGTCGATATTCGTTTTGTTGCCGATCGTCGTGTTTGCAATCGCGCTTTGGCCGGTGTTGGGCACGAGTTACATCGGCCTGCCCATCGGTGCTGCGCGACTGGTCACGCTGGTCGGTTTTGCGCTGTCCGTATTTGTGTTCGAGCGCACGCTGGTGACGGGTTTTCGATTTCTCACACAAGGAAGAATCGAAAAAGGGGATTACGAATTCAGTCCCGCGATCGGCCGGCGCGCTTTTGTGCTTGGGGCGATTGGAGCAGCAGTCACTGGCGGCGGGATCGCATTGGCTCGCAAGCTTTATCGTGCTGCCACATTCAGCTATGACGGCATGCAGTACAAAGGCCGCATCGTTCAGCCCATCACGCCTAACGAATTGTTTTATTGTGTAACGAAAAACGTGGTCGACCCGCGGGTGGATATCGATCTTTGGCACCTTGAAGTAGGCGGCCTCGTGAAGAATGCCGCCACTTGGCGATTCGACGACCTAATGGGATTCGAAATGAAGGAGCAGGAAACAACGCTGATGTGTATCAGCAACGGTTTGGATGCAGGCCTGATCAGCAACGCTATCTGGAAAGGTTTTCCGTTGCGGGACCTTCTGGACCAGGCAGTGCCATTGTCCGGCGCCGCGCGGGTGCGCTTTCACGGTGTCGATAATTACACCGACACAATTCCGTTCGATAAGGCGGCGGAGCCAACCACGCTGCTTGCTTATGAAATGAACGGCGCCGAGTTGCCGAATCGGCACGGTTACCCGTTGCGTCTCATCGTGCCGGGCTACTTCGGCGAAAAACATGTGAAATGGCTCACCCGAATCGAAGTGACCGACGCGTACGCGAAAGGATTTTACGAGGCACAAGGCTGGGGTCCGGATTTCATAACTCCTACTAGATCGAGGATTGACGTGCCGGATCCGTGGTCGTCCTTCGCTCTAGGTAAATTGAACGGGCCGATTGAAGTGAAAGGGATCGCCTACGGTGGCGACCGGGGTATCTCCGGCGTGGAATTTAGCAGCGACGGTGGCAAATCGTGGCGCGACGCTGAGATTTATTATTCCGGCAGTAGTCTGGCGTGGTCGCTCTGGAAAACCGAATGGATGCCAGATGCCGCGGGAGATTACACGTTAGTCGTCCGGGCCACTGACGGTAAAGGCGATGTGCAGGAATGGGAAGAAGATAGAGGCCCCTTCTCCGGCGTAGCGGGCTTGCATGAGATTGGTGTGCAAGTGACGGCCTAGCTGGTTCCCCTCAACGCATCTGAGGTGTGAGGCGCCTTGACGACGCGATGCGAAGTCGCCCCGCAACTTGCGCGGTGTGCTAGATTTTATCGATGGAAAGACTGATCATTATTGGGAGCGGCTGCGCCGGATTGACAGCGGCGATTTACGCCGCGCGCGCGAATTTGAGCCCGTTGGTGCTGGAAGGTCGCCAGCCGGGCGGGCAACTTTCAACCACTACGCTCGTCGAAAATTATCCCGGTTTTCCGGAAGGAATCGATGGACCGCAGCTTATCCTGAACATGCACAAACAGGCCGAGAAATTTGGTGCTCGATTTTCATACGCCGAGGCGACTGATTTTGATGCTCGCAATCGGCATGTTCGGATCAAGGCTGATGATGAATGGTTGGAGACGGAATCGGTGATCATTGCCAGTGGAGCTTCGGCACGTTATCTGGGACTTGAGAACGAACAGAAACTAATCGGCCACGGACTGACTTCATGCGCCACGTGCGACGGCGCATTTTACAAGAACGTGCCAGTTTGCGTCGTTGGGGGAGGCGATTCTGCGGCAGAGGAATCATTGTTCCTCACCCGTTTCGCTTCAAAGGTCTATTTGATTCATCGACGCGATAAGATGCGGGCTTCCAAAATCATGCAAGACCGCGTGTTTGCGAACAAGAAAATCGAACCGATCTGGGATACCGTCGTTACCGAATACATTCCCGACGAAAAAGGCGAGATGCGCGCTGTGCGCCTGCGCAATGTGAAGACGAATGAAGAGCGGGAATTAGCTGTGGCGTGCGTTTTTGTCGCAATTGGTCACGACCCGAACACCACAGCGTATCGAGGTAAGCTCGATATGGATTCGGATGGTTATTTGATCACGAAGAACCTGGTCGAGAGCAGACACCCCGGTGTGTTTGTGGCGGGCGATGTCGCTGATCGCGTCTACAAGCAGGCGGTGACGGCGGCCGGCTCGGGCTGCGCGGCGGCTATGGACGCGGAAAAATACCTGAGCGAACTGGAATCCGATGCCTGATCATCGCTTCTGTAGCCGCTTCGCTCTGCGAAGCGCCGGGCTGGCCTTTTCAGCATCGGTGCATTGCGTCGCCCACAGGGCGACGGCTACAGTGCCAGCTTGAAAATCTGCGATCTGACCCAGTTTTACTCTCCGCTGAGCGGAGGAGTAAAACGGTACGTGCACGAGAAAATTGAGTACATCAGCACGTGCTTGCCTGATGACGAGCACGTGCTCATCGTCCCTGGTCCGAAAAGTGAGATAACAACGAATGGGCGATCACGAGTCTATTCGATTCGATCGCCGTTAGTATCGAGAAGTTCGCGTTATCGCGTTCTGCTGAATCTCCGTGCAATCGAAGAAATCTTGGAACGCGAGCGTCCTGATCTAATTGAATCAAGCGATCCGTATCAGATTGGATGGAAAGCGATCGCGGCGGGTCGCGTGCTAAAAGTGCCAGTCGTTGGTTTTTATCACTCTCATTTCCCTGAAGCGTATCTCCGCGGCAGCACGAAATTTCTGGGCCAACGCGGCACCCAGCGAGCGATGAAACTGACGCGCACGTACGTACGCAAGCTCTACAACCGTTTTCAAGCCACGCTGGTGCCTTCAGAAACGCTGAGCGATCTGCTTTCGGAATGGGGTGTCCACAATGTGCGTTCCGTGCGGCTCGGGGTGAACACCTGCATTTTCAAACCTGTGCCGGATGACGCAGCCTCGACTCGTGGATCGTTAGGCGTTGGCCGCGAACAGACATTGCTTCTCTACGCCGGGCGATTGGCCAGAGAAAAAAATACACAAACATTGTTCAGAGCATTCGAGCTCCTACAGCAACGGCACCCGAACAAATTTCGTCTGTTAGTTATTGGTGACGGGCCGCAACGTAGCAAAGTACGAAAATTGCAACGCTGCATGGGAAACATCTCATGGATTTCGTACTGCACAGATTCAGTTGATCTCGCACGTTACTATCGAGCTGCCGATCTTTTTGTACATCCGGGCGTTCAGGAAACATTTGGACTTGTGGCGCTGGAGAGTCAGGCGTGCGGCACACCGGTGGTGGGAATTCGCGGGAGTTACATGGATCGGATTATTTGTCACGATCAGAGATCGTGGGCGCAGGAGAATAGCCTGGAAGCGCTGGCCGATGCCATCGAAGATTTTAGCGGTAAAAAATTGTCAGCTCTGGGGAAGACCGCTGCGGGCGCAACGGAAAGGCTCTATAGCTGGCCGCGCGTATTTGAGGAACTGTTTTGCATTTATCGGGAGGTTCGCGCAAACTATCGCCGATTTTAAATGGTGGACGACGACCACAAGCCGTTCCTCATTCGTGGTTATCGCAGATCGGACCGCGAAACGGTAAGAAAACTCTGCTGCGATACCGGATTTCTCGGCGACCCAATTGATCCAGTGTACGAAGATCGAGAATTGTTCGCTGATTTTCTCACCACCTACTACACCGATCACGAACCGGAATCCTGTTTTCTTCTGGAGGTCGATGGCGAAATTCGCGGTTACCTTCTGGGTTCACGCAAGCCTCTGCAAAACCAGCTCTATGCGCTTTACCAAAATGTCTGGCTCTTTTTTCGCGCGTTAACGCGCTACTTTCGCTACAACGAACGCTCGCGCCGCTTTGTTCGGTGGATCTTGGTACATGGTTGGCGCGAGGTGCCGGCGGCACCGCGACGTACGCCGCATTTTCACATAAACCTGTTGCCGGATGCCCGAAAGGTCTCGACGACGCGCGCACTCATGAGCGCATATTTGAGTTATCTCTATCGCTCCGGAGAGAAACGCGTTTACGGCCAGATCATCACATTCGAAAGCCGGCGTGGAGAGAAAATGTTCGAGCGCTACGGATTCAAGGTGTTGAACCGGGCGGAGATCACAAAGTATAAGGCGGTCTATCCCGAGTCAGTTTATCTCAGCACGGTGATAAAAAATCTGGAGACGGCTGAACCACTCTCCGTCACGACGCGCCCTCGCTTCTAAGATTAGCAACTTGTTCCAGGCGGCGGTGTGCGCTAATGTGCGCCGCCTTTTTGCCGGCATAGCTCAGCTGGTAGAGCAGCTGATTTGTAATTCAAGCCTAAGGAATTACACATCGTTTCACTGCTTTGCATACCGTTGCTTCCGCTAGGTAATTCGTCATTCCGCTTTCGCAGTGCGCTGCGCAGAATCGCGCAGTTTTGCAGCCAAAACTTTCCAAACCGTAGAAAGCGACCGTGAAAATTTAGTGTCGCCGCACGAGAGGCTTCTCTTTGCAACGATCACGCACCGAAACAGCAGTTTCGGCGGTCCCTCGTTTTCCGTTTTGGATTACCTGATTACACAAGATGCAGACGATACGAAAATAACCTTGGCGACGCGTACCTTTCACTAAAAATATGATCGAATGAAGTCAGGGACTTGGTTTTTTCCGCGGTCTTCAAACTGTATCCTGTAAGGTAGGTTATGAGACTTTGGCGAAAGAAGGGCGATCACGTTTTGGTAGTGGGCATCTTCCAAAGTCCGGTGAGCGGTCGGGCCGTGTTGAAGAATCTCCGTCGAGCCCGGTTTCACCGCGCCACTGCAATCCGCGCTTCGAGGGAAGGCCGGTCGCGGATCGAGGAACATGGCACCTTGGTAATCGGCGGAGTAGCCGCAGCCTCGGTCGTCGGCGTGGCCCTCGGGGCATTCATCCTTTGGCAGCGTGGAATTTTGGCACATGATCGACCCGGCGCGTTGACGCTGTTGCTAGCAGCGTTCGCGTTAGCAGGTGCTGTCAACGGATGGGTTCTCGTACGGTTGCTGCGGCGGCATATTGATGGCGCTTGGCTGGCCTGGTGCGCGAGCACGATCCTACCGGGCGAAACGATTGTGATCGCCGAGGTCGAAGCCAGCGACACGGCGCGCGCGCTAGTGATTTTGCGAGACGTGCAAGCCGAGACGCCGGTAACATTTGTTTTTCATTCGCCGCCACCTTTTTCGGTTGAATTGACCACGCAACCAGTCTGGGATGAACAACCTTCAAGTCAGCGAACCTCGGAAAATGCCGCGAACCTCGCGCGTTCGATTTCGGTCAAGCAGGAGATGCAGCCGCGTGGTCGATCGTTTATGCGCCGCTTGCGAGAAGTAGAGGGCGCTCTGGAATGGGCAAATGCGAGTCTGACGATGTCGGCCGAAATGCACCAGGCCTTTACCCTTTCGGCGGAGTGGCTGCTCGATAATGCATATCTGATTCGGGAGCAGGTCACTGATCTGCGGCGGAGTCTGCCGCAAAAATATTATGGAAACCTGCCTCTCATCGCCGACGGTCCCCAAGCAGGGCTGCCGCGTGTTTACCATGTAGCCTCGAAAATGGTATCCGAGTGCGGCGGAGCAGTGGAGCCGGAGATCATCCGCAAATATCTGGTCGCTTTTCAGGCGATCACGCCGCTGGATATCGGAGAACTCTGGGCCCTGCCGCTGATGTTGCGTTTGCAGCTACTCGAGTGCTTGCGCGCGCTCGCGATCCAGGTTGAGGTACAGCAAAGCCAGAGTGAGGAGGCGGATTTTTGGGCCAATCGGCTCATCACCGCCGCCCGCCACAGCTCGTCGCGGTTGCTCAGGATGATGGAAGAACTGGTGGAACGTCATCCTGAGCCTACCGCGCATTTTGCGAGCGAACTGATGGCGCATCTTTACGACGAAGAAGCGGCTCTTCCGCTGGTAAGTGGATGGCTGGAACGCTCTCTGCGCGCCCCTCTCCTCGAAGTCATGCAGCAGGAACATCGGCGCCAGGCGGTGCAGCAGACTGCCCTGGCCGATGTGATCAATAGTTGCCGCCTCATCGCGCAAATCGCCTGGCCCAAGTTCTTCGAGTCGGTCAGTTGGGCGGACAGCGAATTAGGTGCCGATCCCGCGGGAGTTTATGCCCGCCAAGATTTTGAAACGGGCGACCGTTGTCGTAGCGCCGTGGAGGAAATCGCCCGATGGTCGAAGCATTCAGAACAGGAAATCATCCACCAAGCGCTAGCGCTGGCAAAGGCCGCCGAGGACGAAGTCGCGCGACACGTCGGCTATTATTTGATCGACGTGGGGCGACTGGCGCTCGAGCGGGCAACCGGCGCTCGGGTGCCGATGGCGGAACGGTTGCGCCGATCGCTTCGGTCGCACGCGGCGGAGGCGTATTTTGGAAGTGTCCTCGTATTCACAGTCGCTATCGTAGCAGCTCCCCTCGTTTTCATTGCCGGCTCAGCCCCCGCGGTGACACTCGGGTTGATCGGCCTTTTGCTTCTCTTGCCTGCGAGTGATCTGGCGGTGCTGGTCGTCAATTATTTCGTAACCTCGCTTCTGCCTCCACAGGTTTTGCCGAAGATGTCGTTCAAAGAAGAAGGCATTCCAGACGACTGCCGCACCCTAGTGGTGGTGCCGACGTTACTCACAACTGCTGACGCGATCCGAAGCGAGCTCAACCGGCTCGAGATTCGCTACCTTGGCAACACCGATGCAAATTTGCGATTCGCTCTCCTGAGCGATTTCGCCGATGCACCGCGGCAGAACATGCCCGAGGACACGGAGTATATCGACATTGTCGCCCGCGGGATCGAGGAACTGAATCGCCGCTATGGTGCGGGCCGCTTCTTTCTCTTTCATCGCGGGCGCTCGTGGAGCGACAGCGAGCAACGCTGGATCGGCTGGGAGCGCAAGCGTGGCAAGCTGGAGCAACTCAATCGATTCCTCAGCGGCGAATCCGCACCCGAGTTGAAAGGATTTCTCTGCGCGGGCGATCGTACTCGACTCGAGGGCATTCGATTTGTCATCACGCTGGACGCCGATACACAACTGCTCCGCGGCGCCGCCCGGAGAATGATTGAAACTTTGGCGCATCCGCTGAATCAGGCGCGGCTTTCGCCGGATGGCCGTCGGGTGGTTCGAGGTTACACGATCATTCAACCGAGCGTTAGCGCCACGCTGCCGAGCGCCATGGCCACATGGTTCTCACGCATCTTTGCCGATCCGCGGGGGATCGACCCATATACCCATGCAGTCTCCGACATCTATCAGGATCTAGTTGGCGAAGGCAGTTATCACGGCAAAGGCATTTACGAATTACAGACGTTTCATCGCCTCTTATCCCAACGATTTCCAACGGACCACTTGCTGAGCCATGATCTGCTGGAAGGCAGCTATGTGCGCGTCGGCTTGGCGACAGACATCGAACTGCTCGACGTTTTTCCAAGTAGTTACATCGCGTGGTGGAATCGGCAGCACCGCTGGATTCGTGGCGACTGGCAAATCATTGATTGGCTGAAGCCGCGGGTGCCTGTGGGCGGCGGCAGGGTTAAACCAAACCCGCTTTCCGCCTTCTCCCGGTGGAAGATCTTTGACAATTTGCGCCGCAGTCTGGTTCCGCCCGCGACCGTCGGGCTCCTCCTGGCGGGCTGGATTCTCACGCCCGCACCGATCCTGTGGAGCGGGATTATCGCCGGCCTCATGTTGTGGCCAGTCCTCGACTCTCTCATTTCGCTTCTTTTCCATCCGCCGCCTCCGGGGACGAGATTCTGGCGTGAACCCCGCGACCGCCTGCTCCGCTCGGTGTTCGCGGTTATTTTTCTGCCGGATCATGCGGGCATGGCGCTGGATGCCATCACTCGAGTCGCCTACCGACGTATCACTTCGCACCGGCTACTGCTCGAATGGGAGACGGCACAAGACGCACACCGCCGCGCAAAAAATCAACAGCGGCAGTTCGTTCTAGCCCGGCTTTGGATCCCAGCTGCATGTGTGCTTCTTCTCGTGGGCGCAGCTTGGCAGGGAACATCCGCGATCCTGGCCGCGGCGCCGTTCCTCCTTTTGTGGGCTCTCTTTCCGGTGGCCCTCATCGTCATTAACCGTCCGGCGAAAAGCTGGCGCGGAGGAATTTTGACAGCAGACGATCGACGGTTCCTACGCACCACCGCGCGACGAACCTGGAGATATTTTGATGATTTTGTCGGGCCACAAACCTCTTGGCTGCCGCCAGACAACATTCAGGAAACGCCAATGCGGGAAATTTTTATGCGCACTTCGCCAACGAACATCGGGCTTTCGATGCTCGCGACCGTGGCGGCCAACGACTTTGGTTATATTACGATCGACGAGTTCGTGGCGCGCAACCTAGGCACACTCGAAACGATGAGTCGCCTCGAGCGTTTCGAGGGCCATCTTTTTAATTGGTATGACTTGACCACACTCGAACCGTTGCAACCTCGCTACGTCTCGACGGTGGATAGCGGCAATTTGCTCGGGAGCCTTTGGACTTTCGAGATCAGCTGCAATGAACTGGCCACGCGTCCTCTTCTGGACGCGGCAGCCTTGCGTGGAATTGCGGATACGCTCGGGGTGGTGCGACAAATCGCGGCTGCAATGAAGAACGCGGAAGATCCTCCGGCGTTTTCGCGCCTGGCGGAGCTGACTAGCGGCCAGCCAGTCAACCTAGAGGAACTCATCCTACGTCTGCGTGCGGCTAAATCGCTCGCGCAGGATCTATTGCTCTTCGCTGACGGGCGTAAAATCGATTCGCGCGCGTACTGGGCACAACAAGCCGCAAAGCAGGTCGCGAGTTGGAATGCGGTTATCGACAAATATTTCCGGCCGGTGGAAATGCTGATGGCGTCTCCGTCGCAATTGATGTTGTTAGGCGAAACGGCGCACGAATGGCGGCGCGAAGCGCTCGGCGGGATCTTTTCGCTACGAAATATTGCCACCGAGGGAATCGCCGGGCTCGTGCCGCTGCTCGCATTTCACGGGGAACGAGAAGGACCGGAACTGCCGCCACCCGTGCGCGAGTGGTTCGACCTTCTCCTGACTGAAGTGGAGCGCTCCCGCCAAGCTGCCTCCGAGCAGCTCGCAAAACTAGAAGAATTAATCGCTCAGAGCCAGCAACTCGAGAACGGCATGGGGCTGCGATTTCTTTATGATGAGGAACGGCGGATTTTCGCGATCGGATATCAAGTGGCGCAACGGCGCCTCGATAATTCCTTCTACGATTTGCTTGCGAGTGAGGCGCGCCTAACGAGCTTCCTGGCCATCGCGCGCGGGGAAGTGTCGGTGGAACATTGGTGGGCTTTGACCCGGCCGTTTGGCTCTTCCTACGGTCGGCTGCCCCTCCTCTCCTGGAGTGGCACGATGTTCGAATACTTGATGCCGCTCCTCTTCACTCAGACACACGAGAATTCGCTGCTGGATCGCGCCTGTCATGATGCCGTGCACTGCCAGATCGCCTATGCCCGGCAAAGCAGCGTGCCGTGGGGCATTTCGGAATCCGCCTTCAGCGCACTCGACCGGCACAACGTCTATCAATACCGTGCGTTCGGCGTACCGGCGCTGGCACTCAGGCGCGAACAGGACCAGGACCTGGTCATCGCTCCTTATGCGACAGCGCTTGCTCTCGGTGTGCAACCCGCCGTCGCCATGAAAAATCTGCGGCGGCTAGCCACGCTCGGCAACCCCACGTTGCTGGGAGACTACGGTTACTACGAGGCGATCGACTATTCGCGACGAACCGAACCCCGCGCCTCGGCCGGAATCATCATTCATTGTTACATGGCTCACCATCAAGGGATGTCGCTCCTAGCCTACGACAACGCTTTACATGAGAATACGATGCGCAGGCGTTTTCATTCCGATCCGCGCATTCGTGCTACCGAGCCGATCTTGCACGAGCATATCCCCGAACAAATTTTGCCGACCGCGGGTGAGGTGCACGAAGAGCGACCCATACCTCGGGCGATTTCGATCGAGGAGAGTGCGGTCGTAACACAAACACCGGACATTGGTTCACCGCGCGTTCAGCTTCTCTCGAACGGAGCCTGCTCGGTCATGGTGACCAATTCTGGCGGCGGCTACTTACGCTGGTTGGATCTGGACGTCACGCGCTGGCGCGCCGACACGACCTGTGATGTACCGGGCGTTATCTGCTATATCCGGGACTTGGAAAGCGGCACGATCTGGAGCAATACCCATTTACCGGTGCGAGGTCCGGAGCGTCGTTACACTTGGAGTTTCACGCCGGATAAAGCGGAGTTCCGGCGGAGAAGCGGGCCGTGCGAGACTTTTACAGAAATCGTCGTTTCGGCAGAAGACAATGCCGAAGTCCGGCGTGTAACTTTGGTTAACA
>JBKPOB010000057.1:0-14006 GCA_046732875.1 Verrucomicrobiota bacterium
GTTCTCGGTATTGCACTATTGACGCTGTTGATGCGTGGCATCATGTAATCAACCAGTCATGGCGACCGACGTTATTCTTCCGGATCTGCAAAGCGCTGTTCTTTGTGAGGACGTCCGTTGCGAAATCAACGGTATGCAAACGCTCGTCGGCGTGTTGAGTGTTGTCCCCGCACCTGCCTTACCGATCAATTACATCCGCCTCTGTATCTGGACACGTTGGTGCAGCGGAGCTGGAAAATTCCGACAAAAATCCCGCATCGTCGGCGTCGATGAACAACAGGTCATCGCGCAGGCGGAAGTGGAATTTGTTTTGAAGGAAATGGAAGGCCACGCGACGAATGTCCATTATTTTGGCGGAGTACAGTTTCAGCAATACGGATTACATCACGTGGAAATTTACCTGGAAAACGAATTGCGGCTGCGTTTTCCACTGCCTGTGATCAAGGTCGCGCGGCCAGCTGGATAGCTCGGAAACGTTTTGTGAATGGGGGTTTGCGAACGGGTTGGAGTTGTTTATCACGACGATTTATGCCGAGCGGATTTTTCATGGTGCTGCTCTGCAGCTTCATGCTCGCCGGCCATACCCCCGCGCAGGAGGTGATCGTTGCTCGCGAAGCGAAACCCGAAGCTCCCAAGCAAGCAGCGCCGCCTCCCGAGCAAACTCCCTTAGAATCAGCAACGCCGGAAGCGGAGCGAACTAAACCCAAATCGCGCAGCAAAAGACCTACATCCGCAGAGCCCACGCTTGAAGAAATGCGAATGGCGGGAGCCCATGCTGCCGAGCGATTGAACAATCCGAGTCCCTCACAAACGAGGAGATCTGGCCAATCAGATTCCGAGGCTGCTCCAACGCCAAGCCCGGCACAAACTCCTCGGCCGGCAAAGAAAGAAACTCGATCCGAACAAACGAGCACCTCGCGTCGGCCAAGTTCGCAAACTGCAAGGCCCGTGGCGAGCGGCGCCGTGCGGCCAACATTCATGGAATCCGGAAGAGAGCAGCCAAGTGCCTCTCCCTCGCCTAAAGTACCCGCGCCTTAATCGGCTGTTTGGCTGTAGCGGAAGCTGACAGCTTCCCCTACAATGGGAACGCGCGTCCGCGCAAATTCTCTTGCACGTAGATGCCGCCAACCTATTATTCGTAGGCAGTCCCGACTGTGTCCTGCCGGATGCATCGGGAAAATTTTTTGCCCATTTCTGATTGCAATGGCCAACACAATTTTAATTGGAGCACAGTGGGGCGACGAAGGTAAGGGCAAGATTATCGACGTTCTTACCGCGAAGGTCGACATTGTTGTTCGCAGTCAGGGCGGCAATAACGCCGGCCACACCGTTTTCCATCGTGGCGTTAAGTACATTCTGCATCTAATCCCCTCGGGAATTCTGCGGCGCGGCAAGGTTTGCGTAATTGGAAACGGCGTCGTTATCGACCCGATCGCATTGCTTCGCGAGATCGATGGTTTGCGCAACCTCGGGGTCATAGTCGGCAAGAATTTGCTCATCAGCGATTGCGCTCATCTGGTCCTCCCTTATCACCGCCTGCTCGATGAGCAACGCGAACTGCGTCGAGGCCATACCAGAATCGGAACTACCAAACGCGGGATTGGACCAGCTTATGGTGACAAAGCGGCGCGCACGGGCCTGCGCATGTCCGATTTGATCCAGCCAATTGTGTTCTCGAAGAAATTGCAGTCCAAGGTGATCGAGAACAACAGAATCCTCCAAGCGCTCGGAGCGAAGCCTGTCAGCTTTCGAGAGGTCAATGAAAGCTATCTGGCGGCAGGCGAAAGATTGCGCCCATTCGTTGGCAACACGGTGGTGTACCTCCATCGCGCGATGGAGCGTGGCAAAAAGATTCTTTTCGAAGGAGCACAAGGAACGTTCCTCGATATCGATCACGGGACGTATCCGTATGTGACTTCCTCAAATACAACCGCCGGTGGCGCGTGCACGGGCACCGGCGTTCCACCTCATCGGATCGACCGTGTAGTGGGCGTAATGAAGGCGTATACGACTCGCGTAGGTGAGGGGGCGTTGCCGACGGAAGACATGCAATTGACGCAGATGCTTCACAATTTGGGGAGGGAATTTGGCGCTACCACAGGTCGCAAACGCCGCTGCGGTTGGTTCGATGGTGTGGCAACCCGCTACGCCAGGATGATCAACGGGATCGATGAGCTTGCTATCACGAACCTGGACGGACTAGATCATGTTGATCCGATCCGGGTTTGCGTAGCGTATCGGCTAAACGGAAAGCGTCTTGCTGTTCCGCCCTGCGATGCGCGACAACTGGCCAACTGTGAGCCCATCTATACAAACGTGCGCGGTTGGAATACGCCTACTCATTCTGCTCGAACTTTCTCACAGCTTCCTCCCGCGGCGAGAAAATACGCCAGATACATTTCCGAATTAACCGGAGCAAAATTGTCCATGATTAGCGTCGGGCCGGCGCGCGGTGAGACGATTACTCTGTGAGCCAGCGATCGTGCGGCCAGTAAAATCCGAAATTCCAATTTCGAAGGAATGCGAATACTGGCAAGAAATGACGAAGCACGAATGTCGAAGCAACGGCATAAAAATCCTTTGTCATTCAATCATCAATCGCTCCGTGGAGCTTGGTCATTTGGATTTTTGTGCCGCTGGGTCGCCTCTCCCTGGCTAAGGAGAGGAGGAGGGTGAGGGTTGGACTATTTATTTCTTTCCCCTTGTTTCGGATTTCGTAATTCGGATTTCGCATTTGCCACGAGTGGAATTTGCCTCTCGGCGACAAATTCCAGAAATTAGCGGCTGCATCGATCTCTGTGAGCATCAAGACTGTTCCTCGTCACATTGCGATCATCATGGATGGTAACGGCCGATGGGCCAAGGCCCGCGGTCTCCCGCGCATCAAGGGGCACGAAGCGGGGGCCCAGGCAGTCCGCGAGTGCGTAGAAGGATGCGGCGAATTAAAAATAGAATATCTCACGCTTTACGCGTTCTCGGCTGAAAACTGGCAGCGCCCAAAAAGTGAAGTTCTCGCGCTGATGCGTCTGCTCGAAAAATTCCTGAAGGAGAAAACGCCGGAATTGATCGAAAAAAATGTGCGCCTTCAGGCCATCGGCCGCTTGACTGACCTACCCGTGAGTTCGCAGGAGCAACTTCATAGGACCATCGAGCAAACTGCAGGTAATACTGGTTTGACTCTCATTCTCGCCCTTAGTTATGGGGGCCGTCTCGAAATCATTGACGGCATCAAGAGTTTGCTTCGCGCGATTGAGTTGGGTCACATCGATAAGGCAATGATCGATGTGGAAATGTTTAGCAAACACCTCTATACGCGGTACTATCCCGATCCCGATCTGCTTATTCGCACTTCTGGCGAAATGCGTCTGTCCAACTTTCTTCTTTGGCAAACGTCCTATACCGAAATGTATATCACTCCCAAACTGTGGCCCGAATTTAACAAGAAAGACCTTTTCGCTGCTGTGGAAGAATTCGGTCGCCGCCAACGCCGGTACGGAGTGGTGGTGTAACTAGAGCGTGATAAAGCGCGCATCCGCCAACGCTCCCCCTCGACATCGCGGAGTGCCAGAAGCTATTCTTAGAAATGGAAAGTCCATATGAGATTTGAGAATCAAGTTGCGATTGTGACCGGGGCGGGGCGGGGAATTGGGCAAGCTATCGCCTTGCGACTAGCGAATGATGGAGCGCGCGTGGCGTGTGTAAGTCGCACGGAAGCAAACGCAAAGAACATCGCAGATCAAATCAACGCAATTCGCGCCGATGCGGCAAAGGCCTATACAGTCGATGTCGCCGACCATGGGGCGGTGCAAAAAATCGGCGCGCGGATTCTCAACGATTTTGGCAGGGCCGACATTCTGGTTAACAATGCGGGCGTAACGCGTGACGGCCTCGCCATGCGAATGTCGCTCGATGATTGGGATTCGGTTGTTAACACGAATTTGCGAGGCGCCTTTAGTTTTGCTCAGGCAATTATTCGCGCCATGATCAAGCAGCGCAGCGGTCGCGTGATCAACATCAGTTCAGTGATCGGTTTGATGGGCAATGCAGGCCAGACAAATTATGCGGCCAGCAAAGCGGGCTTGATCGGTTTTACCAAGTCGCTCGCCCGGGAGTTGGCGAGCCGCAATATCACCGTAAATGCCGTGGCGCCGGGCTTCATCACGACAGACATGACTGCTGGACTTTCCGATGAAGTTAAGAATTCCATTCACGCAAAAATTCCGCTTGGCAAAACGGGCAGTCCCGAAGACATCGCCAATGCAGTGGCGTTTCTGGCGTGTGCCGAAGCCGGTTATATCACGGGCCAGGTTTTGTGCGTAGATGGGGGAATCGTGATGTGATGCTCCTGTAGCGGCGGTCTATGACCGCCGTGGTGTAACGCGACGGCGGCGAGAATGTTATCACGGCACTCGCAGAGCGCCGCTACAGCAAATTCATTTGCGCTGTACAATCGTGACACGGCCCTCGGCAATAATTGTCTCGCCAGCTGAAACACGGCACTCGTAAACCGTGTCAGCTCCATCACCAAAGAGATGATTCGCGCAAATCTGCAGCGACGAATCGATGTCGTCGAGACATGCTACATGCAGGCGCGCATCGCGCAGTGCAGCGAAATAACCAGGTGGCGCGATTGCACCCACTGAACGTGCTCGCAATCCACCGTGGACCGCCGCCGCTTGCGCACCGTATTCGAAAGCGTGCAGCGCAGATAATCGTCCGTCGCGGCGCAATGGATTAGCGGGGTCACGGTGCGTGTTACTGATGCATGTAATCGATCGATCATCCCATTGAGTTACTTCATCCAACAAACACATCAGGCCGGAGTGAGGGATCAATGTGCGAATTTCTGCCTTGTTGATGCGCATTAGTTGTAATCGTTAAGGCGTGACCGAAGCATGTCATTCCGAGCGGACTCGAGGAATCCCGTAGTATTGCCTTGCGGCGCCTCCGCGGGATCCTTCGACTCCGCTTCGCTCCGCTCAGGATGACCCCGTTTCAACGCTTCAACTCTTTTAACGTTTTAGCGTAGTGCAGCCTAATCCCAAAACGGATAGAAGTTAAACCAGTTGTAAGGTGCAAGACGCGTGTAATGCTCCAGGCGCTCGGCGTAGCGCTGCATCCAAAGCTGGATTTCCTCAGACCTACGATCGCGATCCAATGTGATCTCGGCGGCAAAATGTTCGAAATAAACTTCGTAACGATTTCCGCCACGATAGAGACCGAAAAACAAAATAACGGGACAATGCGTCATCGCCGCAAGCACGATTGGGCCGACCGGGAACGCGGCTGATCGGCCAAGGAATTGGCATTCCGTTGTCTTATCATCGCTCGACACGCGGTCGCCCAGCGTGCCAACGAAGAATCCCGCATCCAAACTTTCCTTAACGCTCAGCAAAGTATCCACCCGATCTGGCGCGATTACGGTGTTGGCGATCACTGGATTCAGCGCATCCAGAAAGCGGGTGATATTTTGGTTGTGGATTGGATTCATTAGAACCTTGAGCGGAAAGTTTCGCTGCATCACCCCCAGGGCTCGCAATACCTCGAAACTGCCCAAGTGTGAGCCTAATAGAACGCAGCCTTTTCCGCTTTCCATTCGGCGGTGCAGGATTTCTTTGCCGTGAAGCTTCACATCAAAGCGATGGAACTCACCGCGCAACAGGTAAACGCGATCAAGAATTGTCGCCGCGAAGCAAAGAAAGTGACGAAACACATGCCACCAGTGCGCAGGGTGGCCGCGCATTTGCTTTAAGTATTCGTACGAAGTTCGACGGGCCGTGCGCGCGGTAACTAAATAATAGAATGTGATCGGATACAATAGGAACCTTGCCGCCCAACGCCCGATGTGCGTGGCGATCCAGCCGAGTGATCGCAACGAAGCCGGTGTGCCGCGTTCTGGCAAGCCCGTCCAACGCACTGCCTCCGAGGATTTCGGTTCGAGAACGCCCGAGGTCATTTGTCAGAAACGACGTTTTGTCCGCAAATCGCGCCGGTGAAAAAGTGTGGGTAGATCTCACGAATGCGATCGATGTCCGGCGCGACTTCAGTGCGCTGAAAGCCTGCGCGAGCAAACGCGCGCCGCCACTGTTCTGCCGTCAGAAAACCCGGATTTGGCCGGATCTCTAGATCTGTCTGGACGTTGGTAAAACTCTCAAGAATCTGAAACATCAGCTCGGGATAGATTGGCTGATTGAAATAGGGCCGCAGGCATTCGCCGATAACGAGCCAGCCATCGCTAGCCAGACTCGAGCGCGCTTCGTTCAGGCTAAACAGCAAATCGTTGGAGATATGCATCACGTTAACGGCGTATATCAGATCGAATTTACCCGGGCCGATGCCTTGCGTGTTCCAGGGCAAATCGAGATTGAGCGTGCCCCATTCGAGCGGAAGGCCAGGATATTGCCTCGCGAGCTTGCGCTGGCCACAACGCAGGAAGAACGCATTCGGCTCTGTGATGAGATAACGTTCCACCCGTGGCAAAAGTCCGCGTTCATCAAATAAGCGTAGCAAAATTTCGCTGGCGCTCCCGGGGCCGGCACCGACTTCTAAAATTCGAAGACCGCGCTGACGCGAAACGCGGTCAGCGGCAAGCGTTGCGCCGACCCAGTTGTTCACGGCATAAGTTGAATTGTCGTTGTGAAAATAATTCAGCCACAGCGGCACGCCTTGTGGACCGAGTAAATTACGATCACCGGTTTGTTCGCCGCTAGCGACAACTGGATAAAGGTTCGCGGCGTGATCCAGGAGATCCAAAGTCGCCGCGTTCGCCGGATCGATTTGCAGACCTGCTCTACGTAGGTTTTCGAGATTCGGTTTTCGCAACGTGTGCCGCAAATGGTAAAAACGAGTGTTCCCGTCGCTCCTTGCCTCAACGCAATCGATTTCGACCAGACGTTCGAGGATCCAATGTAATGCGAACTTGAAAGAGGGCTGAAACCAAAGGAGACGGCACAAGTCATCGACCGATTGCCACTGGCTAAGGTGATCGATCAGGTTCAACCGGCGCGCCAGATCGATGGCGATTTCGACGCTGTAACGTTCCATTAGTTCGATGCTTTGATAGAGTCGTTCGCTGAACACTGGCGGTGGATATTCCTTCAGATATTCAGCCAGGCGTGGATCGCTTGGGGGTACCTTAAAGGTTTGCGCATCGGAGAGTGGCGCATTCACGAAGTCACCTCGGTCCTGCAATAAGCTGGCCCTCAGCTATCACGCGGTCTTGAATCCGGCAGCAAAAATTGACTTCACTCAGATCACCGTTGTTCGCGGAAAGGCAGATCGTAAACTGCTGTTCGGGCTTTAATGGCTGCAGAAACTTAACCATCGGGATCGCAGTTAGTTCATAGTCTTTCTGCCAATCACGCAACGCTGCGAGAACTTCGTCAAGGATCAACACGCCCGGCACGAGGGGCACGTCGGGAAAATGGCCGGGCAAACTGGGGTGATCAGCCATAATCGCTCGGCGCACTTCAAAGGTCATGTCAGCGAAGTTTCCTCATGCCAGCAACTCCAGCAACCCTTCTTACAAGATTGCAGCGTAATCGTAACCCAGTGTGTCAGAAAACTCGGCCGCCGAGTTGTTGCCACTACCTCTTACCCAGTTTTTCCGTTCGCGTGCCAGCTGTACGTTTCCCGCCCGCAGCAAGGCCGAACCGATCGCAATACGCTGCAAATCGAGCGGCGCTTTCCGCTTCTTGCACTCCAAACTGTGAGAGATCGTAGCGATGAAGCGCACGTCGATCCTTCGGCTGGCTTGCCAGCGCTCGGCGCATTCGTTGCTCTACTTTCTGAGAGAAGGACCAACCGAAGTGCGCGTAAATACGTCGCACCACCGCGAGAGGATCGTGACGAATCTCAATATAATTCACGTCGCAAATGCGATGCTCTGCTAATCGATCCCGCTCTCGCAAGAATCGATCCAGTGTTTCCGACCAGTAATCGATCGCTTCGCGGCAAACCGTGAGTGGATCGACCGCGTCGCTAAACACACGGCGCAGGATCGTTATCAAACTGGACACAGAAGCCATGGCATCGAGCGGTGCTCGATGGGTCTGGACAAAAAGCGCATCAGGATAAACAGCCAGCAGGCTTGGCAAGGCGAACATGTGCGTGGGGGCCTTGAGCACCCAACGCGACGCGCGCCGCCGAACCTGCAGATGTTGAAGGAAACGGCGATGATATTCGTATGCCAGTCGCAAATCCTGGCGAAAGAACCAGGTCCGATACGAAGGGACATAGTACATCGCATCGAACTGATCACTCATGAACGTCGGTGCCATGAGACTGACACATTCTTGGGGAAGCTCTGCGCCAACTGGATGCACGTGGTGAAATGTGGGCGCCAGCCAGTTGAAGCAATTACAACTGCTAATTGCGCGTTGAATTCGTCGCTTCTCATTATCGCGAGCAGGTGGGGATGGCGTCATGACTTCCCAGGTAAGTGGAACTCGGTGCTCGGGGTCTGCCGCGAGCAGGGTGTGCAACACCGTCGTACCGCTGCGGGGCAAACCAACGATGAAAAGCGGGTCGCGAATTTCCTGTCGCACGATCCTTGAATACGCCTTCCGATCGCGTTGCATGAACAAACGTGAACACAATAAGCGTATGAGATCGGCCCGAAGGACAATTCTTCCGATCAGGTTGAGTTTGGACTCGTGCTGACAGGAGTCGAGCAATCGTGAGAGGCCCTCAAAAAAATCGCCCACCCCAAAATCATCGAGGCCGCAACGGCGCTTCGCCGTCTCAATTATATCGACCGCGCGAAGAGGAGTGCGCGGAAGTCGGCTTTTGTCTAGCAAAGCGCCCCAGCCGTTGAGAAATCGCACAGGCAAGATCGGGCGAGTTTGATCAAGAGTCGTGGCGGAAGAATTCATGCAATGAAAAGACTGGCCGTTGTTCTGCCAGATTCGGCAACCGTTGGCTACTAAGACTTTAGGGCAATATGAATATCGTAAAGAGACAGGCGCAACATCCCGGACGGTTGCACTCTTCGGATAACCATTCCATTTTCTTTCTTATGAGAACCGAGAAAGCAACCTTTGGCGCGGGCTGTTTTTGGGGTGTGGAAGAAACTTTCCGCACTTTGACGGGCGTCTTGTCTACAGCTGTCGGTTATGCTGGCGGAACGAAAGAGAATCCTACCTACGAAGATGTTTGCACCGACAAGACCGGCCATGCCGAAGTCGTGGAAGTGAAATTCGATCCCTCACAAATTACGTACGACGAACTTTTGGATGTCTTCTGGTCCAACCACAACCCCACGACATTGAACCGACAAGGCCCCGACGTGGGGACGCAGTATCGCTCAGTAATTTTTTATCATTCGCCCGAGCAAAAGGCGGCGGCGGAAACATCCAGGAAAAAGGTCGATGCGAGCGGGCGTTTTAGCCGGCCAGTAGTTACGCAAATTGAAGCTGCGCCGGAGTTCTGGCGCGCGGAAGAATACCATCAGCGTTATCTTCAAAAGCGCGGGAAGTCACATTGCGCGATCTAGCTTAGTCGCGAATGGGTCGCCAGGTAATTCGAACCAGGAATCTCGCGGTCGACGCCGCAAACTTCATTCTTTCCCAGGCGCATAACGCCCTGGGTGAACGCAACGAATTTCGGATTGCGCTCTCAGGTGGGAACACGCCCGTGCCGATCTACACCCGGCTTGCTTCAATCGGACATGATCTGCCGTGGGAATTGAGCCGAATTACGTTCGGAGACGAGCGTTGCGTTCCTCCGGATAATCGAGAGAGCAATTTCAGAATGGCCCGGGAAACCCTTCTAGCGCCTGCCGAAATTCCTGAAAAATCAATCTTCCGCATGCGGGGTGAAATCGACCCACAAATCGCGGCGCAGGAATACCAGGATCAACTCGACCTGCTAGCGACGCAGCGAGGAGAACCGATTTACCGGCATGATCTGATCCTTCTCGGCCTCGGGGAGGATGGCCACACAGCATCGCTTTTTCCTGGAACTGTTGCGTTAGATGAAACGATAAGGCGAGTGGTTGCAAACTTTGTTCCAAAGTTAAACGCCTGGCGATTGACATTCACGTTCCCGCTCATCAATCAGGCACGGCACGTGGGTTTCCTGGTCGGCTCGGCGAAAAATGCTGATTTGATCGAACGCGTCCTCGACGGTGATCCGCAATTTCCAGCCTCGCGAGTCAATCCTTCAGCTGGCGATGTGACGTGGATCATCGGGTAGCGTTACCCGATCTTGTCCAAGACGCTCTCAGTACTCTTCACCCTCGTCTTCTTTCGGTGGCACGACACGATCGTCCACTGCGTAGGCATGAAGCATTACAGCGATGAGGTAGAAGAAAAAGAGACCGAGGCCCCAGCCAGCGGACGCGAACGCAGCCAGCAACACGAAGATCCCGACTGGGATCGCACCGAACATCCAAAGAAACCCCGCAAGCTTGTGTCCCTTGTAAATATGTCCCAAGCCGGGAATGATACTAAAAATAACTGCGATGGCGTCACTCGCTTTGCCTTCCGCTGTTTCAGTCGCGCCGCGTGACCAATCACATCGGTCGCACTGTTCGGCATCTTTCGGCAGGAGATGCCCGCAGTATGGACAAGACATCTTTTCGCCCGTTCTTGGTTCGGGCTTGGTGGCAGGTGCGTCCGTGTACTCTACGCTCATTTTAATCATTGAAGGCAGGCGGGTGGAATTCGTCAAGCAAACTTGCAGTTGGCCGCAATGCAGCGGCCCGATAGAATCGATCGCAAACGTTGAAAGCCGCCCTTTTTATTTTCCTCGGATTCTCCTCGGTTTTAGGCGCGGGGCTCAATTCGTATGTTGATCTGATCGCCCGGGACTCTGGGACACCACCACGCGAAGGAGTGCGCGTGACCTACCTTGGCACGAATGGTTACCAATTCGAGTTCGATGGCCACGCTCTGCTGGTCGATCCCTATTTTTCGCGTGTTGACCTTTTGAGTATTGCGCTCGGTCCGCGTCTCTATCCGGATTTGCCGCGCATTACAGAGGGTATGCAATATCTCGTGCCCAAGGCGGATGCGATTCTGGTCACTCACGGGCATTTCGATCATTTGCTCGATGTTCCGACTATCATGTCGAGGACACACGCTCGCCTCATCGCTTCCCGCTCAGCTGTCGATCTTGCGAAACGAGCGGGCGCTTCATCTGGTGACGTAGTGACAACTGGAGATGTGCGGCGGCTTGGACCCTGGAAGATTCGTGTGTTGCCAGCGACGCACGATCGCCTTTTTGGCAAGGTGCCTTTCGACGAACACAAACCGCACGGTTCTGGCCCGCCACAGCGCCCGGCTGACTGGGTCTGTGGTGAACCGCTGGCGTTTCTGATCGAAGTTGGTGGCCAGCGCATTTATGTCGATTCTGGTGGAACACCTGCGCAATTGCCGCCCCATGAGCGCGTCGATCTTGCGATTCTGGGTATGGCTCTGCCAGATTCACGGGCGCGATTGTCTGGCGCGCTCGAACATTTACAACCACGCTATTTTTTGCCCAGTCACCAGGACAATTTTTTTCGACCACTGGACGCCGGATTTCAATTCGGACCGCTCACGGATTTCTCGCGGGTGCGGCGCGATTGCGAACAAGCAAGTCGCAGCCACCTAATTCTGCTCGACTATTTTCAACCGTGGACACTGCCGAAAAAATGACTGACGCGCGGGAACGCTACGGCCTTCTACTCACCGCACTTGCGCCGGTAGTTCCGCAAATCCTCGGGAGTGCATTCAACATTTGGTACAACACAACGGTCATTCAGCCGTTACTCGTTTCTCCTGCCTTAAAGCAACGTTTCTTCGAGACGATCATTATTTACAACGTCTTAGTCTATCCCATCGGTGTTTTCGTGTGGCTCAGGCGAATTTTCTCGTTTCGCGGATTGTTTCACCGTCTTTGCGCAGGATCAGCTGTTGATTCTGCGGCACTGGCGACAGCCCGCCGCAGGTTGATTCATCTGCCATGGTTTGCCGCTGCGATTTGTGGTGCTGCCTGGTTTTTGTGCATTCCGGTTTTTATTGGAGCGTTTCTGCAGGTTCAAAATCCACTTGATCCGCGCTTGCTCTGGCATTTGCCGATTTCATTTTGCGTTTCCGGTTTCATTGCGGTCACGCATTCATTCTTTTTAGTCGAACTGGCCAGTTACTGGGGATTATTTCCCATCTTCTTTAGAGGTGAACGCGCCGATCTGATCCCGGGTGTTTTCACGCTGTCGTTACGCGGCCGCGGAATCTTGTGGGCGGTATCCGCGTCGATCTGCCCGATCGCTTCACTTTTATTGCTTATGTTTGCGCCGCGGTCACCGGCGATTAATGCGGAATGGTTTGCGGTTTTTGTAGGTGTCGTCGGCATCGCGTTCGGAATCTTCACCGCATTGATGATGAGCTGGCTGGTCGCGAAACCCATCGATCAACTGCGTGCTGCAGCGGATGCGGTCTCACGCGGCAAGTTCGATGTCGATCTCGGGGTGGCGCGGGCGGATGAGTTTGGGCGATTGCTTGGCGAATTCGGCAACATGGTCCGCGAGCTCAGAGACAAGGAGAAATTGCGGCAGACATTCGGCTTGCACATCGGCAAACGCGCAGCCGAACAAATTCTGGCGCACGATCCCGGTTTGAGCGGCGTAGAGGAAGAGATCACCGTCATGTTTGTGGACATGCGTTCCTGGACGGCAAGAACGAGCGTATCCGCACCGAGCGAGGTGGTCGAAGTGATGAACGATTTTTTCCGGGTAACCGTCCGTGTCGTCGAGGAAAAACATCGCGGGATGGTAAACAAATATTTGGGCGACGGATTCATGGCGATTTTCGGTGTGGGCAACTCCGGTTCCAATCACGCTGGCGACGCAGTTGCTGCGGGTCGGGAAATTCTCTCCGCGGTCACACAGCTGAATGACAACCTTGCGGCAAAAGGTCGGGCACCGATCGAAATCGGAATTGGAATTCATTCGGGGCCTGCGATTGTGGGCAGTATCGGCTCGCCGCAAAGACTCGAGTTCACCGCCATTGGGAACACCGTGAATATCGCTTCACGTATGCAGGGGCTGACGAAGACAACGGGAAGACCGCTGCTGGTGACGGCGGCGGTGCGAGATCGCTCAGGTGATTCGTTCAGTTTCGAGGAACTGCCGCCACAGGAAGTCCGCGGAATCGACGGACGACTGTCGATTTTCGCCGTGCAATACGAAATCTAATCATGGCTTCGCTCTCTGAAATTGTTAATTATACAAATGATTTTCTGCGCGTTCGTGAAATAGGCGACTGGAACAACGCACTCAATGGTCTGCAGATCGAAAACTCCGGAGGCGCTACTAAAATCGGAGCGAGTGTTGACGTCTCAACACGAGTCTTGGAAGCCGCAGCAAAACAGAATGTCGATCTGTTGCTCGTGCATCACGGTTTATTTTGGCCTGGCCTGCAACCGGTAACTGGCGGGTTGCGTCGGCAGCTGGAGCTCGCCTTTGAAAACAACATCGCGCTTTACAGCGCGCATCTCCCGCTGGATCTCCATCCTCAGGTTGGCAATAACGCGTTACTCGCGGCAGCACTGAGACTTAAATCGAATCAACCGTTTTTTGAAGAAAAAGGCCAAATGATTGGGCTAAAGGTGCGCGCTTCGTTGTCGCGCGACGCACTCCATCGCAAATTTAAAAAAACGCTGAATGGTCCGGTAAAGGCTTTCATGTTCGGTCCAAAGAAAACTGGAGCGATCGGTGTCATCACCGGCGGCGCCGGCTCGGAGATCTACAAGGTTGCGCAAGAGGGGATCGACACATTTATCACAGGTGAAGCGCCGCATTGGGCGGCGGTGGCGGCGGAGGAACTTGGTCTGAACCTCTGGCTCGGTGGTCATTACGCGACCGAGACGTTTGGGGTTAAAGCGCTTGCGGCGGAGCTGGCGAAAAAGTTCGAGTTGCCTTGGGAATTTGTCGACTGTCCGACGGGGCTCTAGGTGCAGGCTCTTCAGAGTCGACTTCAAAGCGTTGCCGCACATAGCTCTGTCATCGAGCGAAGTCGGGGGAC
>JBKPOB010000058.1:0-13435 GCA_046732875.1 Verrucomicrobiota bacterium
GCCATACATGCATCCGCGCTCGTACCGCGAGCAAGCGCGTGAGCATGATCGCGGTAAGCAGTAATGATGTAGTCATCGTCACGAACAGCTGCGACAGCGCCGGTGACGACTGCTTCCTGCCCGATGTAAAGATGACAAAAACCGCCGATCTTCTGCGCTTGATACTGCTGACTGGCGCGTTCTTCGAAACGCCGAATCAACAGCATCAGCGAGAGCATCTCGACTTCGTCGCGCTGCTCCACCGGCTGCATCGTCGATCATCCGGCGGCAACAGGACGCAACCGCGCGGCGCGCGCCCGCGATCTCTCACTGCTTCGCCCCACGTTCATGCAAACAACAAATAGAAAAGTGAAAACCAAATCACTGATGAGTGAATTGCGGAAGAACATCCAGCTCGGCGTCGCGCTGTATTCAGGCAAGCCAACTGTCAGCGATTGAATCAGTCCGGCAAAGTTCTTCGCGTAACCGGGGTCGTAAATCCACGAAACGGAGTTGGTGACGACGTAAAAGATGAGCGACGCAGCCACCGACGCGGGCAGGAGAGTTTTCCACGAGGCGCGGCGTTGCAGGAGCAACCCAAGGCAGCCGACAATGGCGAAGCCAACGTAGTGCGAGAGCACGAAGGGACTAACGAGTGAAAAGCCGTAGTGGGCGTTCAGCACAAGGTCCGAAATCAGCAGTGCCATCATTGGAACGGTGAATTTGTACTTCCGCGGGAAGTAAGCAGCCGCGCAGAGTGCAATTGCGGCGATCGGCGCGAAGTTCAGCCACCCGATGGAATGCGAGTCTCCGAAGAAGCCGGTGACGATGCGAAATAGTACCGCGGCGATGATGAGAAGAAGCGCAGGAATCATTCCACAGAATCTATCCGGACGACGACATATGCAACGGGCATTTGGAACGGCCACGATTCTGAGCGCAATGAAGCGGAATCGAGGGTTCCGAGCAAGGATCCAGAGGTAAAGCCGCAGGACCCCTCGGCTTCGTTTGGAGCGACACTACTTCGCTGAGGTGAGGGCTTTGTTCAGCCGCGCCTTGCGGCGATTCGCAGCATTTTCGTGGATGATCCCGCGCTTGGCAGCTTTATCGATAGCTGAGATTAGCGCGCGGATTTGCTCCGCGCTCGGTGTTTGCGCGGAGCGCACCGTCTTCTGCATCGTTCGCAGACCCGTCACCACGCTGCGATTGCGAAGCGATCGTTTCACGGTCTGGTGAGCGCGTTTGGCGGCTGACTTTGTGTTTGCCATGGTGATCGAAAAACGTGTGGATCTGGACGCTCGCGAGCGCATCGCGATTGTCAACTCTGAAGGTTTCGACGTGCTAGCGGCTCATCCGGCCAAGGGCTGAGCGTTACAAGCGTTTGTTCAATTCTAGCTTCGCCTTTTGTCGTTGGGCAGCAAGTGACCCACCCATTCGCATTTGCTCGACCGAGAGGGTAGCGTCGGAAGCTTGAGCAGAAGCCGTCGGAACCTGAGGTTTTGTACTCGCGGTTACGAAAGTGTTAGTTGGTTGCGATCGCGGCGCCTTTATCACTTTCGGCAAGTGCTCAGGCGTAATCTGCACGAGCGCCCCGAGCGGAACACGATCATAAAGTGCGGCAACATCGCTCGACTTCATTCGAATGCAGCCGTAACTCGCTGGTCGACCGATCTTCTTCTCCTCCGGCGTCCCATGAATATAAATACAGCGTTTAAAGGCACGCGCGTTTTGCGCCTCCAGACCGCGCAACCAAATGATGCGCGTGGTGATTGGGTCACGGCCGGGCGCATTGGGCTGCAGAACTTCGCCAGTAAATCGCCGATTGTGGAAGACGGCGCCGGTGGGCGCGTTGTCACCAATTTTTTTCTCAACGGCGAGGTAACCCAGAGGAGTAGTCATTCGTCCCCAGGCATCACCGAGGCCGAACATGGAGGTGGACACCGGATACGTCGCCACTTTTCCTCCATTCTGCACGAGCATCAGCTTCTGATCACGGACACTGATGATCACCTGGCTCGATGGATCGACAGGGGTGAGAGCGAAGGCGGATGTAATTGAAATGAAACTAAAGATTAGTGCCAGGGGCCGAAGCATGCGCAACTTCTTACTCGACAATTTGAATTTGTCACGCGGGAATTGCATCGGCTGCTCCTGACCTGCCAAAATTAATTTTTGACCAGCGACTGCCCAACGAAGAAACGCAGACGTAAAGGAAACCGCCCTGGAACATCAGCAAGAACGGGACTGAGAAGAACTGACCATGTGCGATCGCGAATATGACGAAGTACGTGAAATAGATTGCGAAAGCCAGTTCCGCCAGCGGAAGGGCTGATTGGAGTGGCCGGTATTTGCATGTCCGCCACGGCTGTGACCTGCGTTCAATGCCATACTTAGGTGTGCGCGTGAAGTCGGACTTGTGGTTGACCAGCGCTTCCAAGACGGCTCGAGCGTTGTTAAGCGAAAGACCTATTCCCAATGCAAGCAGGCATGGCAGAAAAAGAACTTCTTTCATCCATGTCCGTGGGTGCAGCTCGCGTTGAGCACAAATATAAAAAACCGCTACCGATGCAGACGCCGCGAGAAAGATCGGAATATCCACGAGCAATGTACGTAGCCATCCGCCCTGAGGCCCTCCCGTCGAGGGGTGCAGAAGCACACATAGAAAAGCAAGCAGCAAGTAGGCGAAGTTCGACATCAAATGCCCGGTAGCTTCGAGCTTAATCGGGAACGGAAGGCGGCTGCGCCAGATTGTGGGCAGTAATTTTTTGCAAGTCTGAACGGAGCCTTTCGTCCAGCGATGTTGCTGAGACTTGAAGCCGTTCATGTCCACCGGGAGCTCCGCCGGAGTCACCACGTCCGAAAGATAAATAAATTTCCAGCCCACGAGCTGGGCGCGATAACTCAGATCGAGATCCTCGCAGAGCGTATCGTATTGCCAGCCTCCGCTTTGCTCGATACAGGACCGCCGCCACAACCCTGCCGTGCCATTGAAATTGAAAAATCGGCCGCTTCGGCTCCGCGCGGTCTGCTCAAGCAAAAGGTGTCCATCCAAAAAGATCGCCTGCATACGGGTGAGCAACGAATAACCGCGATTCAAATGTCCCCAGCGGGTCTGGATCATTCCGACTTTCGGGTCAGTGAAGTAATGAATGGTTCGCGTCAGTAAATCCTTTTGCGGAACAAAATCGGCGTCCAGGATACAAACGAATTCGCCCTCCGCAGCCTCCAGTCCTATTGCCAGCGCTCCGGCTTTGAACCCCGTGCGGTCGACCCGATGAATGCGCTGCACGTTAAAGCCGCGCTGTTGCAGTTCCTTCGCGCAGGAGGCGGTGATCTCCCGGGTTTCATCAGTGGAGTCGTCCAGCACCTGGATTTGCAGAAGCTCCCGCGGGTAATCCAGTTCGCTCACGGAACGAATCAAACGCTCGGCAACGTATACCTCATTAAAGATCGGAAGCTGCATCGTCACTTTCGGCAGCTTTTCAAAATGACGCGCCGGAACCGGCGCCCGCTTTCGGTTTTTCAGGTACAGATAGATGATGAAATAGCGATGGACGCCATAAGCGGACAGCCCGATGAGTACGCCAAGATAACAGACCGACCAGATAATGTGTCCGAGGCTTCCTTGCATGGAGTTCTACAGCCCCGAAAGTTTTTCGGGGTAAGGCCGACATGATGCCGCTTTCACCATGTGCGTCAATTCAAAAATCGTATTTTTGCCTCTGAAAATCGTCGCCGCATTGTGTTGGTACACAACGCCTCCCCTCGATTTTCGTAATTGAGAGGGCGAGCGGTCTGGCAAAGTCTTTAATCGATATGCGATGGGGCGATTTTTTTTGTGTGGATTTGGTTGACCCGATCATTCCGGCCCGGCTTTCGTTCAAGACATTCACTCTTGCCTGAAGCGACGAGCAGAGTAACCGTGATGGGCCAATTTTCGCAACCGACAGGCATCAGTTGGAAGACACAATGACGAAACGAAGGCGCGACCGTTTCGAACGCTTCAAGATCATCTTTCCTATTCTTCTGGCAGGATGGATTCCGTCGATCCTTACGCTGATCGTCTCCTACACGATCCTGCGCGACACGCTGGAATCCAGAATCCTGCGCGACCGGCAGACTCTAATTCAATTGGTGGGGCATCTGGTGGCCCACGACCTAAACCGCAGCAGCAGCGTCATTGAATATTATCAAACGCTGCCGGAACTGGTGCAAAATTTGAGCGCGCCGAATCCACAGCTTGTTCAACAATGGCTTAACTCGGCGTTCTATTCCCATCCGCAGATCGATGGAATGTTCATCACCGCGGCGAACGGCGAGCTTATCGCATCAATTCCAACGGCTCCAGAGATGATCGGAAAGGATTTTGGCACCGAGTACTGGCGTGAGCAAACAGCCGCGGCGGACGCAACCTTTGTCTCGGCAATTCATCCCAGGCTGTCGGATAGCCGGCTGGTCACCGACATCGTTGGTGCAGTGCGCGCGCCGGACCGAAGCATCCTGGGTTATGTCGGAGTTTCGGTTCTGGTAGAAAGAATTGGCCGGCGTTTGTCCACGATTGAGTTTTCAGATCGGCTTGTTTTTGAGGTCCTCGACCAAAACGGGGTCGCGCTTTTTGCCAGCGATTTCAAACCAAATCCGGTAACGCCCGCACCGAAGGCAAACGAAGGATTGGTCAAAGAGATCAGCCAGAGCAAGAGCGGACATTTCGAGCGGAGCGGTAATCTTTACTCGTTCAGCCCGATTGAATCCAGCGGTTGGGTGGCCGCAATAGAGCAACCGAGAACGCTGGCCTACAAACCGGTCCATGACCTTCTCGGACGAATGACTGTATTGGCAGCCTGGTTGATCGTCCTCACAGCGGTCTTCGCATGGCTGGGCAGCGCGTATTACCAACGCCAGCTGGAAGCCAAGCAGCGACTGGAGCGCGAAGTGATTTTCAACGAAAAAATGCTCGCGAACATGCCCAGCGGTATCGCTTTCATCGAGCCGGGTTCTCGCCATTTTCTCCACGCTAACCATGCGTTTGCCCAGATGGCGGAACGTTTCGGCGACGTACCAGCCGGTCGCGACATCACGGAAACCACCTATGACGATGTGAAGATTGCGCCGCCTGGGGCGATTGAAAGAGTACTTACTTTTGGAACACCATTTCAGCTGATTGAGCATCCGTTAAAAGACAAGACGGGTATGACGCATTTTTTGAACATCAATTTGCTCCGGCTGCAAGGCTCACAGGAAACCATTCAAGGCGTGCTTTATTTGGTTGAAGACAAGACACGCGATGTCACGCTGCGGCAGGAATTGATTGGCGCGAATGCAGCAAAGGACCAATTTCTGGCATTGCTGTCACATGAGCTGCGAAGCCCGCTCTCGCCGGTAATTGCGATGGTGGGCGAGTTGGAAGCCGAGCTGCCAGATTCCAAGCCCGTCAGGGAAGCGCTCGAGGTCGTCCGGCGCAACGTCGAACTGGAAGCACGGCTGATTGACGATTTGCTCGATGTGACCCGAATTGCCAAGGGCAAATTGCAATTAAGCTTTGAACCTATCTCTGTGCACCAACTCCTGCAGCGCGCTTACGAAATATGTCGGGAGGAAATCGCTGCCAAAAATCTCGAAGCGGAATTTCATCTTCGCGCTACTGAAACTCACGTGGAAGGCGACCCGGCGAGATTGCAACAGGTCTTTTGGAATTTGATCAAGAACAGTGTGAAATTTACGCCGGAAAAAGGTCGAATCACTATCGAAACGCTTAACCCCGCCCCTGACAAAATTGAGGTTCGGGTCATCGACACGGGCATCGGCATCGAGCCCGAAAAGATCGATAAAATCTTTAATGCATTCGAACAGGGACAGACTGAGATCACACGACGTTTTGGAGGGCTCGGCCTCGGCCTCGCGATCTCGAAAGCGCTGATCGACGCGCATGGCGGAAAAATCCGCGTCGAAAGCCCTGGTAAGGATCAGGGAGCCATCTTTTCGCTGGAACTAAACACCGTGGTCAGCCCGGCCGGCACCGACGGCGAGAGAAAAGATCAACCGGTAGGCCCGGAACGAGAATTGGATGTCGCAAGGCATCGACGTGTCTTGCTGGTGGACGATCATCATGACACTTGCATCGGGATGAAAAGGATGCTGGAGCGCCGTGGTTACGAAATTACCGTAGCGCATTCTGCCGACCAAGCTGTGGAAAAAGTGCGCACTCAGGATTTCGATCTGCTCATCAGCGACATCGGATTGCCGGACCGCAGCGGTTACGACTTGATGCGCGAAGTGCGCCTCAACAAAAACTTGCCCGGAATCGCGCTTAGTGGTTTTGGAACGGAACAAGACGTCAACCAAGCAAGGGCTGCAGGTTTTTCCGAGCATTTGACCAAGCCGATCAACTTTGAGCGCTTGGAAAGGACAATTCAGAACCTGCTCTCGTAGGGCTTCTCTGAGCTTTAAAACCCTGACCGTCTCGTTATCCCTGTCCGCCGTTCGGCGCGCCTGTTTCCGTCTTGCTCTTGTGCTCTGCCGCTTCTTTTAATTCCCGTGAAAGCTTCTCAACGCGCTGACGCATAATCTTGCCCGCTTTAAATTTCACCGTTGCGCGGGGTGGAATGACAAAACTGCTGCCAGGCTGATTTGGATTTCGGCCGACTCGGGGCTTGGTGAGGCGGGGCTGAAAGACGCCAAAATTGCGCAGTTCAACCGGGATATTATTAGCAAGACTGTCGGTAATCTTATCAAGCGTCCGCTGGACCACATCGAAGACTTGATGCTGGACCATGCCGGTTTGGTTACTAATGGCGATGACGATGTCGCGCTTGGTTAACTTGGCCATATCTACTGTAGTATTCGTTCCGTGTTGCTCTTGTGGTGGCTCAATCAAGCACAAAAACGCTTTTTTTTAAATTGGTAACGTCTTCCACCAGAAGGCCAAACGCTCTTGGACCAACGCCCCATGCACTTGACCACGGTGCCCGATTGGCGTCGTAAAGTTTAACACTTTAAACCATCATGGCCTTCGCCGGGGGCACGGCGAGACACGCGCTGGCCTGCCCATTCCTTACGCGGAGCCGGAACGGGATAGTAGTCTGGCGCCGTTTCGTGCGCAGTTCGGAAATGCACTTTAGCCACGGTCCGCAATGCGGCTGGCCCATTCATTTCCACGAGCTTTTTGGCGCTTTCTTTCACGCTAGCAGACACGCCGCGCTGCAATTGCAAACCGATCTCCTTACCCTTGCGGTCCAGCCAATTGATGAATGACTCACGCGCGAGGATTGAAGCGGCCGCCACGGCGATATCTGATTCCGCTCTTGGTCGCTGTTCGATGTCGATTTTTCTACCATGTCGCAATAACGCCTGCTCGACCACGCGGGCGTCCGCAAATTGATCCGATAGCGCCCTATGGCAATCCGGCTTTTTCGCCAGCAAATTCTCAATCACCCGCGCGTGCCCCCACCCAAGCAGTTTGTTTAGATTGCCAAACTTTTCGTAAAGTTCGTTATACTTCGACGGCCCAATCAGAACCGTTTCAACGAGATCCAGCGAACTCTTCCGAATCGTGTCCGCTAATGTGCGAATCCGGGCGTCCGAACCGATTCGTTTGCTGTCCACTACGCCCGCGTCAAGAAGTTTGCGCGCAATCCCCCGATCGACGTACACGCCCGCGATCACCAGCGGGCCAAAAAAATCCCCCTTGCCGCTTTCATCCACACCAAAGTGCGGCTGAAACATTTCCGGCGAATGCACTTCTTCGTAGCCCAGCTTAGCTTCGCCAAGAATCTTCGGCTCCAGCTCAAACTGCACGAAATCCTCCACGCCTTTTCCCTGCACCAGCATCTTTGGTCCTTTTTCGTACACCGCCACGCTCAATTTATTCTTCTGTGCGAAGAAAATCGTCCATTCCTTCGGCGCGAACTCGAAGCCGAGTTCTTCGAGCAAAGCCCGCAGCTTTGTGAGCTGTTTCTGGGTGAGCGCGTGGGTGTAGGAGTTCAACGCCCAACGCTCAACGCTCAACGCTCAACGCTCAACCCTTTTGTCATTCCGAGCGTAGTCGAGAATGGAGCGGCTGGGGAAGCCGCGACATGGACGGGAAGGCCAGAGGCTGAGCGAGGGGGAAGTGAGCGCATCAAATCTCTGGAACATTTAGAGATGTCTCGACTCCGCTCGACATGACAAGTTAGAAGCCTGTCGTGCGAACTGTGAGCTCACATCCAAGCATCCGCGATTTCCGTAGGTCTCTTCTTCGCTGGTTTCGCCGGAACGGCCGCGATCTCCCATGGCGCAAGATCCGTGATCCTTATGCCATTCTCGTCTCCGAGTTCATGCTCCAGCAAACGCAGGTAGCGACAGTAATTCCTTATTATAACAAATGGCTTCGCCGATTTCCCAATTTCGCTTCAGTTGCGCGCGCTTCGCAAAACGCAGTCCTCCACGCCTGGCAGGGGCTCGGCTATTATAGTCGCGCCCGAAATCTCCACGCCGCTGCGAAAATCGTGCAAGCTCGACACGGAGGTGTGTTCCCTCGCGACATCGTTTTAATTCGCAAGCTGCCAGGCGTTGGCCGCTATACGGCAAACGCAGTCGCCACTTTTGCTTTCAATCAACCGGTCCCAATTGTCGAAGCGAATAGCTCGCGTGTGCTCGCACGGTTGTTCGACATGCGCGTGCCGATCGATTCAGCGATCGGCCGCGAAAAACTGTGGAAAAATGCCGTGCAACTTGTTCCGAACCGCAATGCAGCGCGCTTCAATTCCGCGCTTATCGATTTGGGCGCGCTCGTTTGCTTGCCGGATAAACCCAAATGCCACGTCTGCCCGGTAAAGAAATTCTGCCGCACAAAAACTCCGGAAAAGCTGCCGATCAAGAAATCCAAACCGCGCACAAAGCAACTTGTCGAGGAGCACGCATTCGTGTTTCGCGGGGGCAAGATCTTGCTCGAACGAGCCTCGGCGCGCTGGCTCGGCATGTGGATGCTGCCTTCGTTGGAACATGACTGCTTAAAGCAGTCGAGCTTCGGATGTGCGATTTACAAATCGACGTTTCCCTTCACCCATCACCGGGTCACGCTTATTGTGCATCGTTGCGACGGGCCGAGGCAAATCGTTATGAACCAGCGGTGGTTCAAATCCATCGACCACATCGCCATGCCTTCACCTCACCGCCGCGCAGCGGAGGCTCTCGTTAGCGAGCCTGTTCTCAACGCAAAAAAAGCAACGCGACCACGCCGGCGGCAGTCGTTAGAATCGTGACGGGAATCCCAAAGCGGGCGTAATCCCAAAAACCGACCTGGATATGTTCGCGGGCCGATTCCACCACGATCATGTTTGCCACCGAACCGACGATCGTGAGATTGCCGGCAAAGGTCGTGGCGAGGGCAAGCACCTTCCACATCAAAGCCGGCTCCGCAAATCGCGCGATCCAGTTTCCTGCCACGAGCACGAATGGGACGTTCGAGAAAACGTTCGATCCCACCACAGAAAACCAGGTAAGGTTCCAAGCTTGCGTCGGCGCGCTTGATCCGAAGATTGGTTGCAACCGCGAGTAAATAGCGTCTGGGAGACCGGTATCGCTTAAGCCATCAACCACGACGAACAGCGCAGCGAAAAAAAGAAGCAGATGCCAATCGACCAGCTTCAGCACCTCATGGGTGTCGCGCCGCGCGAGCACCATTACCAGCGCCGCGCCGGCCATCGCTGTCCATGCCAGATTTAAGCCGGCCAGGAACCCGGCAAAGATCGAAACCAACACAACGCAAACAAAGGCGAACAAGCCGCGGTCGAGTTTCGGGACCAGATGATCGGCGTGATCAATTGCCGTCGCCGGCAACATTTTCCGAAAACCAAAACGCAAAGTGAAAAAATTGATCGCCAGGCCAATGACCGCCGCCGGGACGAGCGACCGCGAGAATTCAGGAAAGGAGATGTGTGAGAAATGTCCAATGATCATGTTTTGCGGATTCCCAACCAGCGTGGCCACACTGCCGATGTTTGCGCTGGTCGCGAGCGCGACGAGATACGGCAGTAGCGGCAGCTTACCGCGTCTGATAACCGCCACGACGAGCGGAGTGAGCATCAGGCAAATCGTATCGTTAACCAACAGCGCGGAGAGAATGCCCGAGGTGAGCGTGACGTAAAGAAGAAGGCGCGCCGGCGTTCGCGAGAAACTAAGAACGCGGTCCGCCCCCCATTCAAAAAAATGTGCGAGATAAAGATAGGCCGAGATGAGCATCATGCCCAGCAGCAATACCAGCGTGTCGTAGTTGATGGCGCGGTACGCGCGCTCCGGTGTCATCACGCCGGTCGCAATCATTAGCACCGCACCTAACAGCGCGGCAGCCGGGCGGTTCAACGGCAGAATCTTGAGCTGACGGCCGCTGATCAGAACGTAGGTGATCACGAAGATCGCGCTCGCAACCAGCTCCCGCTGCCAGTGATTCACACGCGTGCATAATGGACGCCTGACTGCTTTTCAATGCCA
This sequence comes from Verrucomicrobiota bacterium, assembly GCA_046732875.1. Taxonomy (GTDB): domain Bacteria; phylum Verrucomicrobiota; class Verrucomicrobiia; order Chthoniobacterales; family UBA10450; genus Udaeobacter. The sequence continues at coordinate 10,447 of JBKPOB010000058.1, forward strand.
TCGCCGTTGCTTCGCCTTTGCTTTGCATTGAACGTTGAACGTTTCTCTGCCATAAACCTTTTGCATCAGCTATGAGAAGCATGACTGGATATGGCCGCGCTGAGGTCGTCCACGCCGGGAGAAAATTCAGCGTCGAGCTCAATTCGGTGAACCGAAAGCAGAGCGATATTGTGATCAATTTGCCGCGCGACCTCGCAGAGCTTGAACCGCGCATTCGTCAGACGATCAATGAACACATTTCGCGCGGTCGAACCAATGCCACGGTCGCTCTTCACAGCAGCCCCAATGGCACCCGCAACCTGGCGCTCGATACGGAGTTGGCCCGCTCCTATCACGAGGCGATGCGTGCGTTGCAAAAGGAGTTGAACGCCCCGGGGGAAATCACGATCAGCACAATTCTGCAGGCCCCGGGAGTGATGCGCTTTCCTGAACAGGCGCTCGACGCGCAAGAAGCATGGCCGGCCATCGATCGCGCCCTGCGCGGTGCCCTCGCCGATTTAATCAAGATGCGCGAACGCGAGGGAAAACATCTGGCCAAGGATTTGATCCATCGGCTGAAAGCAATTCGCAAAAAACTCAAGGAGATCCGCACATTTCATCCCGACGTGGTCAAGAGATATCGCGACGTACTTATCGATCGCCTCCAGAAAGCTGGTTTGCCGATTGCCAGTGATGATGAACGTTTGTTGAAGGAGATTTCATTTTTTGCAGACCGAGCAGACGTATCGGAGGAACTAACGCGTTTGGAAAGTCATCTCACCCAATTTGCGCATCATCTGCGCAGCAAAGAACCAGTCGGGCGCACACTGGAATTCATTACCCAGGAAATGTTTCGCGAACTCAACACGCTCGGCGCAAAAGCGAATGATGCGGCAATCTCTCAGCGCGTTATCGCCTGCAAGGCGGAACTGGAGAAGATTCGCGAACAATCCCAAAATCTTGAGTAAAAAATTCAGCCGCAGCGGAATTCTTTTTGTGATTTCTGCTCCGTCGGGTGCTGGCAAGACCACGCTCGTGGAAAGGATTCGGCAAACCCCTAATCTTTTTTATTCTGTCTCCTGCACGACGCGAGCGCCGCGCGCCGGCGAAATCAACGGCGAAGATTATCAATTTGTTTCCGATGCAGATTTTCGCGAGCGAATCGAGAAAGAAGACTTTCTGGAGCACGCCCAGGTGCATGGCGACCGTTACGGCACCTTACGCGAGCCGGTCGTGACAAATTTAAAAAGCGGAAAGGATGTCTTGATCGACATCGATATGCAAGGCGCTACTGCTATTCGCAAGTGCCGCGATCGACTTATCCGCGATGCTCTGGCCGACGTATTCATCATGCCTCCCGATCTCGAGGAATTGCGGAAACGCTTGCTAAAGCGCAGAACGGAAACCGCCGAGCAAATTGAATCGCGCCTAGGAACCGCCGCTCGGGAAATGGAACATTGGCGCGACTATCGCTATACTATTATCAGTGGATCAGTGAAGGAAGATCTGCAGAGGTTCCGGCAAATCATGGAAGCGGAAAGTTATTTGAGCCGACGTTTGGTCCAGAAATGATTGCGGAAGGTAGAGACTCGAAAAGGAAACGCGACAAAGCGAGCGCGCGAAAAGTTGTGCGTATTCGACCGGGAGCGAAATCGATCGTGCTCGGCGTAACGGGATCCATTGCTGCATACAAATCGGCTGAGCTCGCGAGTTTGCTGGTCAAACAGGGCCACGAAGTTTTTGTCGTCATGACACAGGACGCCACTGAATTCATTTCTCCGCTCACTTTGCAGACACTTTCAAAAAATCCCGTGACGACCAGTTTCTTCGACGAAAAGGAAAGTTGGCGGCCCGGGCACATCGATCTCGCCGATCGCGCGAACCTGTTGCTGATCGCGCCCGCGACAGCGCACGTCATCGCCGAACTCGCGCATGGACTGGCCCATCATCCGCTTGCGGCCATCGCGCTTGCAACGCGCGCCCCAATTTTGCTCGCGCCGGCCATGAATGGAAAAATGTGGGAGCACCCTGCTACTCTCGAGAACGTGGAAAAATTGAAAGCGCGCGGCGTTGAATTTATCGGACCGGAAGAAGGAATGCTTGCGTGCGGCTACGAAGGCGTTGGCAGACTTTGGAAAGTGAACGACGTCGCGTTCCGCGCGGAGTTTCTGCTCGCGCGCCAGGATAATTTGATCGCGTGAGATTTCTCGTCACGGCCGGGCCCACGCGCGAGCCTATCGATCCGGTTCGCTACATCTCGAATCGCTCATCCGGGAAAATGGGCTATGCCATCGCCGAAGCTACGCTCGCTGAAGGGCACGAAGTCACATTGATTTCGGGACCGGTGAACCTCCAGATGCCGGAGAACACAAACTTAATTTCTGTTTCGACCAGCGACGAAATGTTCGAAGCGGTCCACCGGCATGCGGACAAGTGCGACATATGCGTCTTGTGCGCGGCCGTGGCGGATTACAAGCCGGCAAACGTTTCGTCGACAAAAATCAAAAAGCGCGGCGACAGCTTTTCACTCCAACTGGTTCCCACGCGCGACATTCTCAATTCGTTAGGTCAGCGGCAGGACCGGCAATTTGTTCTCGTCGGTTTCGCTGCGGAAACAGACCACGTGGAAGAAAACGCCGCGAAAAAGCTGCGCGCAAAAAACTGCGACATCATCGTCGCAAACGACGTTAGCGGCGTAAATTCGGGAATGGAAAGCGACATGAATGAAGTGACGATTTTGTTTCGAGACGGCGAAAGAAGGACAATTTCTCGCGCACCAAAACAAATTATCGCGCGCGAGCTCGTAAAAATATTTTCAAATTTCGCAACAAAAATGTTTGACAAAAAAAATGTGACGATTAACTGAACTCGGTTAAGTGAAGTCATTCCCAACTCTTCACAGAGTTCCGCGCGTGTTGCGGATGAAAGGGGGGAATTAGTCGATGGCGAAGAAGAAAAAAGCAGCAAAGAAAAAATCAGCGAAGAAAAAGAGGCACTAACGCCCCACGCT
>JBKPOB010000059.1:0-21133 GCA_046732875.1 Verrucomicrobiota bacterium
CGTCTTCGCCATTTTCGGGGTGTAAGGCCCAGCGCAGGCCGGTAACCATACAGATATCGACGTTGTTCTTTATCACTGTCCCGCTTCTGTTAAACGATTGGCCGGCTTTCGGCGTTTTTGTATCGCTGGATTTTTCGGCAGCTTGAATAGTCGGTGCCGCGAGCGCCAGCAGTGCGAATGCTACTAGCGCGCTTAAGACAATTTTCATATCGGTGTTTCCTTTCACTTAAGAATCGCGTGCTGCGATGAGAATGCGCGGCCTGAACATCTCTCATGACGGTGCAATCACCACGATGCTGCCCTAATTCCCTGCCACCCTGCCGGTGCGGGGTTCGCTGCGAATCACAAATGTGGGAGGCGCCCGCGTGGCCGCCCTTCTCGGTTCCGTCGACTGCATTCTCAAAAACGCTCCTTACTGCGTTCCAGGAAAACGTAATGGAAATTATGGCGGACCCCCAGCCTCAAGATGCGATCCCGCGCTTAACAACGCATGTCTTGTCGATCGAAACTAAACAGTGTCGCCGCGGTCGCCTTGGCCCTTTCGCACTTTAGTCTTTGCTTGCCGACGCCGGTCAGCCGTGAGCGAACGGCCAACGCTTACTTCTTTTTTAAATTGACCCTGAGGATTTCGGCGAACGTACCGTTTTGATCCTCTCGGCGCGATGAGAACGCGTTTACTTGTTTTCGATTTAGTTCGTGTTGCCATATTTCCTTTCTTCCTTCCGAATAAAGATCGCGCTGCCTGCTGGGAACGGTTTGAAGAAATTTGCCCTAAAGAAACTTGGGCGGAGGCGCGAATTTCGCTTCGCGTGCGTTAATAAGATGATGCAAAAAATGCCCGCTCCGCTTCGCTTCATCACGCCAATGGAGTGTCAGGAAGTGGATCAGATTCCCGAAGGAGATCTGTGGCAGTACGAGCTGAAGCTGGACGGATATCGAACGATCGCAGTTAAGCAGAATGGTGATGTTCATGTGTTTTCTCGCAATGGAAGCTCTTTCAATTCGAAATTTCCATCGGTGGTAACAGGCGCTCGAAACAATCCGAATAAAACGATTTATCCTAGACGGCGAGGTTGTGGCTCTCGATGAACGGGGTCGGCACTCATTTGCATTACTGCAGAATATTAAGACATCTAGAGCGCCGTTGCGCTTTTATGTTTTCGATTTGCTACACATCGATGATGAGAGCCTCACACGAAAGATTTTAGAGAAGCGCCGAGAGCGATTGGAAAATGAATTCGCGGCGTTTCCCGAGGTGGTGCAGTTGTCACCGCTCTTGCTCGGTGAGGCGAGCAAGGTTCTAGCGCACGTGAAACAATTTGAATTTGAAGGCGTCGTTGCCAAACGGCTCGATTCTGTCTATACGCCTGGCAAAACGTCCGCCAGCTGGCAAAAGCAAAAGACACAACGGACCGCTGATTTCTTAGTCGGCGGTTACGTTCCCGGCCGATATGGCATCGAAGAACTTGTTATCGGTGAAAAGCGTGACGGCGATTTTTATTTTGTCGCATCTGTTAAGAATGGTTTTGTCCCCGCAACACGTCAGAAAGTTTTCGATTCGATAGAAGGCAAGGAAATTGAGAAGACTCCTTTTGTGAATCTTCCTGAGAAGAAAGGCGCGCATCGAATGGACAGGGAGAAAGTGGCGACTGTCCGATGGTTACGGCCTCGAATTATGGCTGAGATTGCGTTTAACGAGCGAACGCAAGCAGGGCATTTGCGTCATTCAAAGTTTCTTCGATTGCGCGACCCTGCGGATTTACGCGCAAGAGCGCGCAGAAACACAGAAGGCTAGAAGATGACACTCGACGAATACGACAAGCTTTCGCCCGAAGAAAAAGAGCACTTCGCCAAGTGCTCAGAATGCGGCGAAATCCTTGACCGGCGAAGCCTGGATGAAGTTCTGTTCCACCACACCGACCACAAGCACCGACCGGACATTCAGTATTCTGGCTCGGAAAAGCTGCATTAGGATACGCTTGCCACCGCCGCGCTCGTGGCCTAACTCTTTATCGTTAGCTGGAAAATATGGTTGCGTCGGAATTGACCAAAATGGAGCGTGTCCTTCGCAACCATCAAGAGTGGATCCTCGAGGATTATGAGAAGGCCAAAGATTACCACTCTTCCGCTTATTTGAGACTCGCGGGCTATCTGCGGATTCTTCTGGTTGACCATGATCTGCCGGTGCTCCTGCGGTATGCAAAGCAGAAAGGCAAGGTGCTTTACGCTTATGTATCGGCGTCCGATCTACGAAGATTTGAAGGTAAGACTGTGTGGTTGTGGTCGGGTTTTGTGATAAGTTGGGCGCCGGAACAGGGCTCCAAGAGGATAACAATCGAGGAGTTTCTGGATCGAGCCATAGGCCTTTACTCTGATGAACAAGGATTGGCGCGTATCTACACCCCAAGGCAATTGATCAAATATGCGGTTAATAAGGAGGGCGTTGCCCACTTGGACTTGAAAAAGCCTAGAGCGCTGGAGCAGCTGAAATTAATGACTATGGTTGGTCCGCGAGGGACTTTTGACAGTCAGGAAATCAGGCATGCCGTACGAGCAATCGCTGGTTGGACTTACAGTACAATACGGTATGTGGTAGATGATGCCCAGCCTTAATATTTGTTGCTCGTGTTAGAGCTTTCTTTGTCCTTGTCGCAAAGTTTTCATAGGCTTTTTTTGAGAGCTGCCCGCGCTAAAGGAAACCACGTTCTCTGCCTTAGCCCATGGGAAAAGCTTCCAATACCGCTCTGCTTCCGCTGGTAGGACTAACTCGCGGGTAAGTCGAGTACAACATCTTTGGGCTCGTGTGGCCTAACTCCGACGCAACCCGAGGCGCATCGTGAATCGCCGCTAGTCGGTAACTCGCGTAGCTGTGGCGAAGCCCATTGTTCGGCCAGCGCGAGAGCCTGGCAGCCTTGCGTACCAAATCGAGTTTCTTGCGCCAGTTCGCCGGTACAACTGCACCGGTCATTGCCGCGTAAGGTCGTAACCACTCTCGAAGGTTAGACTGCATCTCGACAATCCGCCGACGCGCAGACTTGGCCTTGCGCGCTTTCACCTCAATGTGCCCCCGCTTTTGATCTACCTCTGACCAATCGAGTCGTTTTATCTCTGCATCCCGCACCCCTGAAAACGCTCCGATCGCCAGCATCGGAACAATGTCCGCTGCGCGCGTTTCAGCCGCATTAAGTAACGCCGACAGCTCGTCCACCGCGAAAATCTCTGGCGGATTGTCCGGCAGTTTGGGCTTAGCAGTGTGCGCGATCGGATTAGAGTCCAGCATTCGGCGCTTAGTAGCGTAACTGAACAGCACCCCAACATTGGCCCGGTAATTTGCGCGGCTCTTGGGGGAACCAGGGAGCGCCCGGAGCCAGTTGTCGAGTTCTTCGACCGTAATCCCGGCAATCTTGCGCTCGCCAAAGTCAGCGCAGAATCGCGCGAGACGCTTCTTGAGGTCGTCGATGTATGTCACGCTCATCCCGTCCTTGCGCTTCGCGTCCAAAACTTCTGTAGCTAATTGCGCGATAGTAACGTTGCACCGGCGAATCCGCTCCAAGTAATCCAGGTAGAACGCGGCCGCGTCATCGATGGTCCTGCCATGTTTAGCGAGCTCCTTGCGGGCTTGGATGATTGCGGAGAGTTCACCGGGCGGCAGGCCTACGGCCTCGCGTCCGTGGCGTTCTAGGGTTGTGATCTGTCGAAGCCGTTCCGCTTCAGCTTCGGCTTTGGTCTTGAAAAACTTCCGGCCTCGATTAAAAGGACGGAGATCAAGGTACCAGGGATGCGTTTTGCTGTGTCGATATTCGAGGACTCTAAGGGTTGGGCGTTTCATGGCCCCAAATGATGCCCCGAGAGGTTGAGAATGTCAGTACAAAGTCAATAAAAGTTTTGGCGTATCTGAAAAAATCGCGATTCTCATAGCTAATAGGCTGGGTAGCTCAGTTGGCAGAGCAGTGGACTGAAAATCCACGTGTCGCCGGTTCGATTCCGGCCCCAGCCACGTTTTGGCCAAGGAGTATGCCGAGCCATTCAACGAAGTACGACTGGAAAGAAGCCGGCGAAGAGTGGTCGGCGCCATGGGGGACTTCGGCGGCGCAATGGTTCGGCGCTATTCTGCCGCGTATCCGTGATTGTCTGCCGACTGGAACGATTTTGGAAATCGCGCCCGGCTTTGGACGATGGACGCACTATCTCAAAGATTATTGCCAGGAGCTCTGGATCGTCGATCGCTCAAGTGAATGTATCGAAGCATGCCGGCGCCGTTTCGCGGCGGAGCCGCATGTGCATTGCTATCTCAATGATGGCCGCTCGTTAACGATGGTTCCCGATGCCTCGATCGATTTCGTTTTCAGTTTTGATTCATTCGTTCATCCAAATCGCGACGTCATCGAAGCGTATCTGCGAGAGTTGGGAACCAAATTGAAACCCGGTGGCAAAGGCTTCATTCATCATTCCAACTTCGGCGAATACGCCAACTCACTGCGTGAACGACTACCGGAGGCATTAGCAAAACCGCTGATCAAGGCGAAAATTCTCGATTGGGCGCATCATCGCAACCCGAGTATGAGCGCCGATTTATTTCGCGCTTTGTGCGAACAAAATGGCCTGCATTGCGTCAGCCAGGAGCTTGTTAATTGGCGTGGTAGGCGCTTAATCGATTGCTTGTCATTCTTTGCGCGAGGCGATTCAACGGGGCAGGAAGCAACTAAAATAATCCGAAATCCGAATTTCATGAGGGAAGCCGCCCAAATTCGCCGACAATGGCGAACACGCGCCTAACGAACCCGTTGCTTGTCATCTGTCTCAGCGTAGATCCGCCCCTCCCCTGACGAGGGAGAGGATTGAGATGAGGGGTTGATTGCCACATGGCCGATTTACCTGATCAGCCCTCACCTTCCCCCTCTCCCTTGGGAAGGGCGAGGCGACCCATGTCCATGCAGCTCGCATCACCTACCCGAGTACCTGGGACCATCGCCAAGACTACTACCCGCTAAATAAGTTGATTGACCTGAGCAATTTTCTCTGATTCAACATCGCGGCATGCCTGAAGGCCAAACAGCGCCGCCGCCATTGCCAAAGTCGCAGCCCTCATTTGGGAAACGCTATAGCACCGTAATCAAGCTGCTCGGGGTCGGCGCACTGGTTCTGGTGCTTCTGATTCCGCTCGCAATGATCACGGGCGTGTTGAGCGAGCGGTTGCAGCGTCGCAATGAAGCCGTGGCCGATATCACCTCGTCATGGGGCAGGGAACAAAACCTGATCGGGCCCGTGCTGGGCGTTCCTTACCAATACAAGTTTAAGACGGTGAAAGAAGTTCCAGCACCCGACGGAAAGATGGAGCGACGTGAAGTCGAAGAGACTGGCACGGCGAACGCATATTTCCTGCCCGAGGCGCTAAATATCTCAGGAAATGTGGAAACCCAAATGTTGCACCGTGGGATTTACAATGCGGTGGTCTATCGTGCGCAGACGATCCTGTCCGGCAAGTTTTTGCCACCGGATTTCGGACCCGCTCAAAATCGACCTAAAAGACGTACAATGGAAAGACGCGTTTGTCACCATCGCCATCAACGATCTGCGCGGGACACGTGAATCGATTCTGCTCGATTGGGCGGTACGAAGCATCCGATGCTGCCCGGTTCGCAGCTTCCGGGTTACACAACTGGAGCAACGGCATTACTCGGCAGCGACAAGCCGATTGCAGCAGACATCCAGTTTTCGATCCCGTTGGATTTCAACGGCAGCGAGGGGATTTTCTTCGCACCGTTCGGCGTGCAGAATGAAGCAACACTGAAGTCAAACTGGGCCGATCCGGGATTTCGCGGAGCGTTTCTGCCCGCGGAGCGATCAGTGCGTCCGGACGGATTCGATGCGAAATGGAAAGTTTCGTATTACGGGCGCGATTACGCACAATCCTGGACAAGCCGCACTGGCAACGAACGATTTACTACGCAGTCGGTTTCGAATTCTCTTTTTGGAGCGCAGTTCTTGTCGATCCTGGACGCATATCGTTACGTCGAACGCTCGATCAAATACGGCGTGCTGTTTCTCGTACTCGTTTTCACCGCGTTCTTTCTCTTTGAGGTCACGGCGCGTCAGAAAATTCATCCGTTTCAATATCTGATGGTTGCCGCGGCGCTTTGCTTGTTTTATCTGTTGCTGTTGTCGATTTCGGAATTTATCGGATTCAGTTGGGCTTACCTGATCGCGGCGGTCGCATCGACCGCGTTGATTACATGGTATTGCCGATTCTTCCTTGGCGGCGGTGCGCGCACGTTAATGATCGGCGCAGGTCTTGCGGGCGTTTACACGTTTCTTTACATCACGTTGCGGCAGCAGGATTACGCGCTGCTCATGGGCGCAATAGCCCTCTTCATCGTCCTGGCGATCGTAATGTACGTGACGCGCAAGGTGGATTGGTACGCGCGCGACGCAGGCGGCGTTTCGCTCGAGGGCTAGAACCGACGCATCGCCTTGGCTGGCGGGATCTCTTGAGCTGCCGGAAAGGAATAAGGCGTTTTGCAGATTTCGTTTCGTGCAGGTTTTTATGGCGGGTTAGCCATCACTCTTTGCGCCGGGTTCTATCTCATCTGGCTCTGGCAGCCTGAGCGACAAGTGAAGCGTCACACCGACAATTTTTTCCACACGATCGAAGGCAAGAAGTGGGATGCCGCGGCAGATTTCCTTGCAGCGGATTATCAGGATCAGTGGGGCAACGATCGGGCGCGTGTTCTCGAACGCCTTCGCGAAGGCTTTCGTTATGTGCGCGGTCCACGAATCATCGCGTCCAATCCGGGTGTGCAGGTGCGAAGCCTGCGTGCGGTGTGGAGTGGCAAAATCACGCTTTACAGCTCCGAGGACGACGTGATGGACGTGCTCGACCAACGCGTCAATTCATTACCGTCTCCGTTCCAACTAGAATGGCATCATCTCTCGGGTAAGCCGTGGGATTGGAAACTCGTGCGAGTAAGCAACCCGGCGTTTGAAGTTCCAGAAGATGTCTATTGAAGGGTCGATGACCTTCGTGCGCCAAATAACAGTCGTAATTGAGTGTTGAACGTTGGGTTAAGTGTTCGGCGCTTATAGAGCGCCGACGCTACAGCTTACTTCCCCTGCGCCTGACGCAACTGAGTCTTGGCAGTTTCCACATCGCGCGGCGGTTGTTGGCAAAGCAAGATCGCCCGGAGTTTATCTCCCTGATAGTAGCGCGCAGTGAATTTTTTCTTTGCGTACGTGCCCTGGAGATCAACACGTGTCGGCAACACGCTGAAATCGCCGACGAAATCCATCCGCAAGTCAAAGATTTCCGTCCAAAAATAGGGGACCTGCTCGTAGCGAATGCGTTTTTTGCCTGTCATGTTTGCACCTGCGACCAAGCCCTGGCTCCGGGCGTTCTCCCAATGTGTTTGGCGTCGAACACCGCCCATTATCCGATCAGGGTAAAATGCAAGGTCGCCTACAGCATAGATTCCTTTTTCTTCCGTCTCGAGATATTCGGTGACCGGCGATCCGTGCGGTCCAGCAAGCGGCGTGTTGCGGACCAGATCGAGATTTGGTTCGGCGCCGCACGCGACTACTGCAAGGCCTACCGGAAATCGATTGCCGCTTTTTGTCTGGATATTGCGCAGGACGGTTTTGCCCTCGAAGCCATTGAGGCTTTCGCCCATCGACAATGTCACTCCATGTTTTGCAAAGTAGTCGGTAAGCCACGTGCCGGTTTCCGAATCGATATATCGGTCTAACAAATAGGAATCCCGATGCATGAGACCGACCTTTAGTTTCATCATCCGGAGACTGGCTGCCGCCTCGCATGCGAGCAATCCGCCACCGACGACCATGATGCCTTTCTCCAAGCTTGCCATCTCCTTTAGCGCAAGCGCGTCGCGAATCGTTCGCAGATAAATCACATTGCCGAGACTGGTTCCCGCTACTGGTGGACGCACCGGACGGCTGCCCATCGCCAGGCACGCCTTGTTGAACTCAATACTTTCGCCATTGGCAAGCACAGCGAGGCGACGATCGATGTTGAACTGCGTTACCACTGTGCCAAATCGCGCCTCGATTTTGTGCTTCTCGTACCAAGCCTCATTGGGTTCGACTAATTTCTTGGCCTGGGGAACTTTCTCGCGCAAAAAATCCTTCGAGAGAATCCAGCGTTTGTAAGGCGGAAATGCTTCGGCGCCGACCAGCGTTACGCTCCCGCGCTTGTCGTGGCGGCGGACCCCTTCGCAGGCGCTGGCGCCGCCGATGCTGCCACCGATGATGAGATAGTCGCGCTGAATCATATGCGAAACTCGTACGATAATTTCGACGCAGCCGCGTCGACAAGTTAAATCGTTAGGTGCTGCAGGTTTTTGGAACGCCCGATATTGTTATTGCGCTGTCGAACCTTCTTTCGACAGACTGCTTGTGCAATGAATGAATCCGTTACTCAGCTTAAAGATACCACCGGCAACCCAGCTCCTCTTGGATTGCTCGGTTTTGGTATGACGACCGTGCTCTTGAACCTGCATAACGCTGGTTTCTACGAATTAAACAGCATGATTTTGGCGATGGGAATTTGTTATGGCGGTGCTGCTCAAATCGTCGCCGGCATCATGGAGTGGAGGAAGGGCAACACATTTGCCACTACCGCGTTTCTTTCGTACGGATTGTTCTGGTTCTCGCTCGTAACCCTGATCATTTTAGCGAAATTAGGATGGGCTTCGCCTTCCAACGATACTGCAATGGCCGCTTATCTTGCCATGTGGGGTTTGTTCACCGCTGTGATGTTTATTGGTACGCTGCGACTGCACATCGCCGGTCAGGTGGTTTTCGGTTCGTTGACGATTCTTTTCTTTCTCCTCGCGATTGGCGATTTCACAAATGCGAGCGCCGGTTTCAAACATTTCACCGGATACGAAGGAATCTTCTGCGGCTTTTCCGCGATTTATGCCGGCCTCGCGCAAGTGCTCAATGAAATTTTCGGTAAGACTGTCCTGCCGCTCGGCGCCGTGACGAAATAATCGTGGTTTTCTGCGATTAGGTGGGGGCGGTTCACCGAACCGCCCGCGGCCGATTGGGGTCAATCGCCCCTATCCAGCAAACTGGCAGCGAGCTTGAGCGCCGATTCACTCTTGCCGCCGAGCATCCGCGCGATTTCTTCCTGGCGTCCTTTCCCTTTCACTTCACGCAGATTGGAAAACGTCCGGCCGCGAGCGACGTCTTTACTGACAACGAAATGCGAAGAAGCAGTCGCAGCGACTTGCGGGAGATGTGTGATGCAAATCACCTGATGATTGCGTCCCAACGTTTGCATTTTCGCCCCAACTGCGTGGGCTATTTCGCCCCCGACGTTCGTGTCGATCTCATCGAACACAAGCAATGGAATCGCGTCATGCGCGGCCAGCGCTGATTTGATCGCGAGCATCAATCGCGAGATTTCACCGCTCGAGGCGATGGCGCGAAGAGGCTTAAGCGGTTCGCCAGGGTTCGGCGAGAAAAGTAACTCGACTGCATCGAATCCGCTTGGACGAGGTTCGTCGAGGGCGCTCAGTCTTGCTTCGAATTCCGATTGGCGAAACCCGAGATCGCGAAGGTTGCGCCGAATGTTGTCAGAAAGTTTCGGCGCAGCTTTTTTCCGAAGCTTGCGGAGCGCTTCACCGGCGCGATTCATTTGTACGCGAACCTTCTCGATCTCTTTTGCGAGGCGTTCCAACTCGGCGTCGCGTCCTTCAATTTTCTGGATTCGTTCCCCCGCACGCTTCCCGAATGCAATCACCTCGGCAATCGAGCCGCCATATTTCCGCTTCAGCGCCTCAAAGAGCGAGACGCGTTGCTCCAGCGCGGCGAGCTGTTCTGGATCGAGATCGAGTTTTTCCGCGTAAGCGGAGAGCGCACGAGCAATCTCGGAAAGCTCAAGCACACTCGCATTATGAGCGGATGAAAACTGGGCGATTGAGTTGTCGATCTTTTCCAGTTCGCGGAGGAGCCGCTGCGTTTCTGCGAGCTGAGAAAGAATGGAATCGTCTGCCTCGGAAAGCTTGTTGGCGGTCGCGCTGGCCAGTTCAATCAGCCTCTTACTGTTGCTCGCGAGTTTGTAACGCTTCTCGATTTCTTCTTCTTCGCTCAAGGCCAGATTCGCCGACTTGATCTCGGCAACTTGATGACGAAGAAGATCAAGCTCCTGTTCACGCGCCGTTTCCGCGGTATTAAGCGCGGTATGTTCGGCTAGCAGAGTCTGCAGTTGCCGGTAATGCTTCCGGTATTCCTCTAGCTGCTCTTCAGCCCGCGTAAACGAATCAAGTAGGCTCAATTGTGTCTCAGGCGAGAGCAACGATTGGTGATCGTGCGGCCCGTGAAGATCGACAAGTTCGTCTCCGAGATTTTTTAAGATCGACAACGTAGTTGGTGAACCGTTGATGAACTGTCGCGTCCCGCCGGCAGCCGAGAAACTTCGCTTGATGATGAGATCGTTCTCACAAGGTTCAATGCCAGCCTCGATAAGCTGTGGATTTAGTTTTTGCAGATCGTTCCCGCTAAAAACTGCTTCCACTGTGCAAAGATCAGTCCCAGTACGAATCAGCGATTTGTCTGCGCGTTCGCCAAGCAAAAGTTGCAGCGCCCCGATGACGATCGATTTCCCAGCGCCAGTTTCTCCCGTAACAGCGACAAACCCCGGCTCCATCTGCCACTCGAGTTCTTCAACTAGTGCAAGATTCCTGATTCGCAATAACGTAATTACGGCAGGCATTAGGCGGCTTGTGAGTTTCTGGTTGAGAGTTGAAGGTTGCGCGCTTTGAAGATTTCAAACCCTCAACACTTAACTTTCAACTCTCAACTGATTGTGACCTTTCTTGGCACCGGAACGTCACAAGGCGTGCCCATGATTGGTTGCGATTGCGACGTCTGTCGCTCTTCCAATGCACGCGACCAACGGCTGCGTTCCTCGATCTATGTGGAAACGCCCGAGTGCGCGTTTGTCGTGGATACCGGAACGGACTTCAGAACGCAGGCGCTCCGCGAAAACATCCGCCGCGTGGACGCGGCCTTGTTCACTCATTCCCACACGGACCACGTCATGGGCTTCGACGATTTACGCCGCTTTTCCCATGCGCGCGGCAACATGCCGGTTTATGCCTCTGCGGAGACGATGTGCGATCTGCAGCGCATCTTTCAATTCGCGTTCAACACGCCCGACCCGGTCCCATACTATTTGAAGCCAGAGCCGCATGTGATCGATGGCCAATTCAAGCTAGGCGAAACCTTAATCACTCCGTTACCTGTGCCGCATGGCGATTCAATGGTGAACGGGTACCTTTTCTCGCGCACTGGCCGGAATCTTGTTGCCTATCTGAGCGATTGTAGTGCGGTGCCCGATGCGATCGTTGCTCTTATCACAAGTGTGAAAGTCTTAATCATCGATGCTTTGCGAGACAAACCGCATCCCACGCACCTAAGCGTCGGGCAGGCGCTGGAGGTCGCGAGGCGTGCAAAACCCGAGACAACTTATTTTACTCACATCGGCCACGAGTTGGCCCAATCCGCTGAGTCTCGTCTTCCGCAGAGCGTACGCATCGCGTACGATGGATTGAAGCTGCGCTTGTAGTCGTCAACACACGCGAGAGAGAACCGCAGTGATGTGATCAGTCGGGCCGCACAAAGGGCGGACGCTTGATCTTGTCGGCGCAACTCGGATCTAGCGGCTTGGCCGGGTTCTCGAGAAAAGATGCGATCAGCAGGTCGATGCACCCTGTCATCCCGGCAAAGGAATGGCTGCCGTTACGAACCACGACCTGACGCGCATTGGGCAGAGTCTGGGCAGCGGTTTCGGCATGAACAGGCGGTGTTGCCGGGTCGAGATAACCGGAAATCATGAGCGTTGGGGTGAGATGGATTTTTGGCGAGTGGTACGCCGTCTTCTGCGGTGGCACCTTCCAAGCCGCGCATGCCGCTTTGAGACGCTCTTCCCAATACGATCCCATAAGCGTGTCAGACGCATTTTGGTTTTTGAGCAGTGGCGCGTCCTTCGCGCAAAGCACGGAGAGCATCATTCCCGTGCTCACGGTGCCTTCGCTGGCTTTGCGTACTTCGACGACAAAAGCTGCGAGGAACGCGTAGTCGCCTCGCGCCGCGGCGTGAATGACTCGCGGCAAGCGCGCCGCCAAGGGCGTGGCCTGCAGCGCCGAGCGAAACGCAGCGGCGACGACGCCGCGGCTCAAGGTCACGTGCTCTTTGCGCTCGCCGAGCGTCAGGTCGGCTACGATTGGTCCCTTGTCGAGGGCTGCGCGGAGCTTCGTATAAGCGGCTGCCAGATCGGGATAATCCACGCTACATTGAGGATCGGCGGCGCAATCCTCGATCGTAAGACGCAGTGCGCGCTCAGTGTCTTCGGCAAACGAGCTGGATGTTACCGATTGCGGCTCGACCACGCCTTTGAGAATCATGGCCCGCACGCGATGCGGATATCGCTCAAGATACGCCAGCGCCACGCGTGTTCCGTAGCTGGTCCCGTAGAGGTCTACGGTTTCGTTGCCCAGACGGTTGCGCACCTCTTCGAGATCTTCGACTACGTCCATCGTGGTGTAGCGCGCCAAGTCCGCGTGCGCCTCGACGCTCGCGGCACATTGGGCAATAAGGTCCTGCGGGAACAGCTCGCCCAAGTAGGATTGAGGATCGTTCTCACGCCCGGCGGTCGGGCAATCCAGCGCGTTCGAGGCGCCCGTGCCGCGCTGGTCGATCAGCACAATCGAGCGTGCGGCGCGGCTGGCGCTCCAATCTTCACCGCCATAGAACTTGGCGAGCTTCACAGCGCTTTGTCCGGGCCCGCCCTGCAGCACGAACACTGGATCGCGCGCCGCGTTCTGCGAGAGCGGCAACAACCGGGCTACGCGAAGGGCAATGCGCCGACCGTTCGGCTTCGCGCGATCTTCAGCGACGCTGATTGTTGTGCATTCGGACTTTCCCTGAACCCCATCCAAGATGCACGGCTTCCATATTACCGCGGCAGCAGCAGCCTTCGTGACAAGGCAAAGGCAGAGCAAAGCTGTCGCGCCTCGGGATCGATGTTTGCATGCCTCTCCTCGATGTTCGTTGCGTGAAGTCTGCGGGGTTGCGTTGGGATACAAGGAAAATCGTTTTTGTTTGGCATCCGCGAGATCGGTGGCTTCACCGAATGATTCCGCGCTCGCTTTGTTCAATGAACTGGATGATTTCTGTGATCTCTTCTGTCTGGGGCAATTCTTTCTGCATTGCTTCGATTGCCTGGCGCCAGTTGTACTTCGAACGGTAAATCACGCGAAAGGCTTCTTTGATTAGCTTCACGCTTTCGGGCGGAAAATTTTTACGCTCCAATCCGATCAGGTTGATCCCGCGAATTTCCGCCGGATTACCGTCGGCGATCATGAACGGGGGAACATCCTGCACGATCTTCGAGCAGCCGCCCGTGATCGCGAACCGTCCAATCCGGCAAAATTGATGCACGGCGGTAAGTCCGCCCATCACGGCATGGTCTCCCACCTGGACGTGGCCACCCAAGGTTCCGTTGTTGGAGAAAATGACACCGTCCCCCACGGTGCAATCGTGGCCGATATGGCTGTAAGCGAGAAAGTTTCCACCATTGCCGATGCGCGTTTTGCCTTCGCTTGTCGTGCTGCGATGCGCGGTTACAAATTCGCGAAAGGTGTTTTCGTCGCCGATTTCCAGATAAGTCGGTTCGCCGCGATATTTTAAATCCTGTGTTTGCTGACCGATGGAGCAGTAGGCGTAAAACCTGTTCTTCGCTCCGGTCTTCATCGGCCCGCAGAGCGTGACGTGATGTTGGAGCCAGCAATCTGGACCAAGCACAACATCCGGGCCGATTACGCAATAAGGCCCGACAATTGTTCCGGCGCCGATTTCCGCTTCCGGATCGATAATGGCTGTGTGATGAATCAGATCAGACATAATGACGAATGACCAATGACCCGTCTTCGCCGTGCTTTGGCGTGGCAGGCGGATGATGAACTAAACGCACGTCATTCCGAGCGAAGTCGAAGAATGCCTCATTCATCATTCGGAATTCCTTCGTTATTCGACGTTCGTGCTTCGTCATCCTGTTCATTTATCCAAAAACGTGAACATCAGTTCGGCTTCGGAAACGACTGCGTCATTCACAACGCAATGACATTTGGCTTTCGCCAGTCGTTCGCCGCGCGACTTGGTCAGCTCAGCGTGGATAAAAATCGTATCTCCCGGCAAGACAGGCTTCCGGAATTTCACGCCGTCGGCGCTCATGAAGTAGCCAATACGACTGGTTGTTTTCGCGAGTTTAAACAACAGAATACTCGCCACCTGCGCCATGGCCTCGACTTGCATCACACCTGGCATCACCGGGTGTCCTGGGAAGTGTCCTTGAAAAAATGGCTCGTTAATTGTGACCGTTTTGACGCCGACGCATTTGGTTTCAGTTTCGAAGCTGACAATCCGATCGACCATGAGGAATGGAAAACGGTGCGGCAAAATTTGCAGCACCTGATCAGTATCGAGTCCGCCATCGCCGCTTGGAATTGTGCGCGGCGCGGCTAGCGCGCTTCTGCGCGCTTGTTCGCGAGCGATTGAGCGGGCGAGGTCGGCATTGGTGGCGTGACCGGGTTTCACTGCGACGACATGGCCGCGGATACGGCGGCCGATCAGCGCGAGATCGCCGATAATATCGAGGATTTTATGTCGCACGAATTCGTCGCCGAAGCGCAGTGGTTCTTTGCTCAATACCGCGTCTCCACGCACCACGATGGCGTTTTCGAGACTGCCGCCCTTGATCAAATTTTTGTCCATGAGCGGTTTAACGTCTTCGTAATAAACAAATGTTCGCGCTGGAGCGATCTCGCGTTCGAAAACCGCGGGCGTAACTTCCATCGACAAAAATTGTGTGAACTGGTTATTCGGTCCGGCTTGGGTGCATGAGATGCGAAATTTGTCGTCTGGCAGCAAAACGAGCAGAGCGCCCGTTTTCGCTTCCACATGCATCGGTTCGCGTACGTCGAAAAATTTTCGTGGCTCCTCCAGCGCCGTTACGCCGGCTTTCTTGACGAGATCGACGTAAGGTTGCGCACTGCCGTCTCCGATCGGTGGCTCGTTTGCGTCCATCTCCACGATGGCGTTGTCCACACCCATCGCCGAGAGCGCGGCCAGAATATGTTCCACTGTATGTACGCGCACCGAGCCTTCGCCGATGGTCGTGGCGCGCTCGACGGTTTTGAGATTCTCAATCTTTGCGTCGATAGTCGGTTCATCCTGCAGATCTTTGCGCTTGAACTTGATTCCATGATCGACCGGCGCTGGTTGCAATTTCAGCGTGACTTTGTCACCCGTATGCAGCGCGGTGCCGCTAAGGCTGGCAGTTTTACCAACTGTATATTGAAACTCGGGAGCAGGCATCGGCGTTTAACTAGCAGAGATTTTGCTCGGTGACCAGAGGTTGTCTGAGAAGCGCACGCGTCCTTGCGTGCCGTTTGCGTCGCGTTGGCCCGCGCGAAACCCCTACAAAACCAACCCCATTGGTGTGGAGCCTTCCCGGCGATTAGCGAAGGCGCCAATCGGTGCATGCGAGGCGCGTGCGCTCCCTGATCATTTCAACTCGAACTCGCCGCAGTCGAAAGCCATCATCTGATCCACATTCGAGACGCGGAATTGGTGAGAACCGGTGTCGTCCGTCTGCCAAAAATCGACCGATTTGTCGCCCTTCTTCATAATCGATACACGACTCAAATTCGGCGACTTGCTTACTGTGAACAACGGCAAGCCATCGTTTGTTTCCAAGTAGCTTCCGTTGTTGTCAAACCCCGCGGCCAGCTCGACAAGTGCTGGCTTGTCGTTCGCCAGCGGATTTGGCGTGAGGTTCACCTTAACGCTGGCATTCGAGGTGTTTCCTGGAGAGGCTGGTGCGGCCTGGCTGAGGTCTTCGGTTTTGAGAGAACCGACGAGGTAACCGCGAGCGTGATATCTTCCGGCGGACAAATCTTCGCCCTTGTCATTTTTTCCGTCCCATTGCGTCACCAGCGCGTCCGCGCCGATTTTGAATTCGTTGACGTCCGCTTCCTGGTGCAAAACGCGAACTAGCTTTCCTTTCGCGTCATAAATTCCCAGGCTGATCCTGCCTTCCAATGGCGGCGGAACAAAACTGATGCGAACACTTCTCGCGGGTGAAGCTGAAGGGGTTTGTTCTGGCGTGGGCAGCGGCGTGGCAGATTCGCCAGGCGAAATTGACACACCCGGAGATTCTTCAGTTATCGCCGATGGAGTTGATGTTGGCGAAGGTGCTTCTTGCGCGAGTGCCGCGACAACATACGTCAAGATGAATAGAACGCCGGTGCGAACGCTCCGTGTCATTCTGAGCGGAGCGGACCGAAGTCGGGGAATCCCGCGGAGATACCGCTCGGCTTCATCACGGGATGTCTCGACTTCGCTCGACATGACATTAAACGTAGTAACGCCAATTCACGTTTGGAAAGAGATTATCGCGCGATTCGCACTCGCGCAGAAATTCTTCATCCGTAATATTTGTGACGAGTTGATCATGTAAACGGCTGAAGCGGGAAAGATGATCGATGGTGCGCTTGGTCGCATACTCGCGCGCTGTCCCGGCTTTCATTAAGAATGCCCAGTCGCTGGATTGAGCGAGCAAAAGTTCACGGGCGAGTTGCTTGAGTACTCGGTCTGCAAGCGGGCTGCAGGTCTCTACATGTCTGCGGGCAATCTCACTCATTCGCTTTGCCGCAACGTATAGCTTTGGATAGATCCACGCGTTGCCTGGATTTAGCCAAACCTCAAAATAGCCGTTCTCGCCCCATGTTGAGGTTGCTGGCTCGCTGATTTGCTGCGTCGGATTTGCTGTCAGATAATCGCTCGGCGTGGAGAGCTGAAAATCCCGTTCGTCTGCAGCCCGGCGAATCAGAAATTCAAGGAAACGGGGGCCTTCGAACCACCAATGTCCAAAAAGCTCGGCGTCGAAAGGAATGACCACAATGGGATCGAATCCTGCTGCGGTGGCTTCACGGATCTGTTGCCGGCGTTCATCGATAAAATGAAGGGCCTGCATTTCAGCGACTCTTTCCGCGGCGACGGGATCGTATAACTCTTTGTTGTCGCCGGGACCGGTGATGCGGTGATATTTCACCCCTGAAAATTTTCGGGTCCCGTGAGCAACCGGTCCCAAATGTTCCAACGGAAGGTCGAATCCGACGTCGCGATAAAACTCCCGGTAGGCGGGGTCGCCAGGATAACCTCCGTGCGCGCTCCAAACCTGGCGGCTGGAATCGCGATCGCGTGCAAAGGCGGCCGGTCCCGCCGGCGTGTAACAAGGCGCATAAATCAAGCGACGCGGACGCGGATTTGCAAATAACAGACCGTGTGTGTCGAGAACGAACCAGCGAATGTTTGCTTTCTGCAGAATAGATTCCAGATCCGACGCGTAAGCGCATTCAGGTAGCCAAAAGCCAGCCGGCTCGGCACCAAAAAGGTCCGCACAGATATCGCGTCCGATCAGAATCTGGGCGCGCGCTGCTTCGCGTGACTGCTGAATGAGCAGGGGAAGTAAGCCATGCGTGGCAGCACAGGCGATGATCTCAAGGTTGCCGCTTTCCCGCAGTTCGCGAAGAGAGGTAATCAAATCGCATTTGCATTCATCGACAAAAAAGCGCCGCGTTTCGCGGAAGTTTTTGAAATAAAAGTCTGCGAGCTCGCGTAGCCGCGGGTGATTGTGATTTCGTTTTCGTTCACGCGCAACGAGATCAATCAGCAGATCAAGATGCTGCAGGTAACGTTCGCGCAAAAGCCGATCCTGAAGCATCGCGCAGAGGCTCGGCGTGATCGACATGGTGAGCTTGAATGGCACACGCTCATCGACCAGGCGCTGCATCATGCGCACCAGCGGGATATAACTTTCCGTTATCGCTTCGAAGAACCAGTCTTCTTCCAGGAAATGCTCGTGCTCGGGATGGCGAACGAACGGCAGATGCGCGTGAAGAATAAGCGCAAGAGAACCGTAAGACATTGCGGATTTCGGAGTGCGGACTGACGGATTGGCGAATGATTCCGCTATCAGCTCGCCTCGAAATCCGAAATCCGCAACTCCGACAGCAGGTCGCGAGCGCGCGAAGACTTTCGGTATCGCCAATCCGCGATTGTTACAGGGTCCGGCAAAAATCCTGGAAGCGGTCCAGACCTTTTTTGATGACGTCGATGCTTGTGGCGTAACTGAGCCGCACAGTGCGATCGTCACCAAAGGCGGCTCCGGGAACGACCGCGACATTGGCTTTACTCAGCAGGCGATCGGCGAAATTTTGCGATGTTAGACCGAGCTGACTGATATTGACCAGCACGTAAAATGCGCCTTGCGGTTTAAAAGCAGTAACGTTGGAAATCTTGGAGACGCGATCAACCATGTAATTGCGACGCATATCGAACTCTTCGCGCATGTCGGTTAACGGCTGTTGATCGCCCTTTAAAGCTGCCAGTGCGCCATACTGCGAGAAGGAAGAGGGGTTCGAGGTAGTATGGCTTTGGATGGAATCCACCGCTTTGGCAACGGCCTCAGGCGCTGCCAGATAACCGAGACGCCAGCCGGTCATCGCATAAGATTTGCTGAAGCCGTTGACGGTGAGCGTTAGATCGTACGCCGCCTGGGAAAGCGATGCGATGCTTACGTGTTTCACATCGTCGTAGACGAGCTTCTCGTAGATTTCGTCGGACAGAATGTAAATGTCTTCCTCGGCTGCCACATCGACAATTGCCTGCAATTCCTCGCGCGTATAAACAGACCCGGTTGGATTGCCAGGGCTATTCATGATCAACATCTTCGTGCGAGGGGTCATCGCATTCTCAAAATCTTCTGCGCGCATTTTCCAACCGTTGCGCTCGCTAGTTGGCACAATTACGGGCTCAGCGCCGACCAATCGAACCATCTCCGGATAACTAACCCAGTAGGGCGCTGGGATGATGACTTCATCGCCGGGCTGACATGTAGCTAGGATCGCGTTGTAGCACGCGTGCTTTGCGCCGTTGCTCACGATGACTTGGGCAGCGCGATAATTCAGGCCGTTGTCGGCAGCCAATTTTTCCGCGATCGCCTGACGCAGTTCCGGGATGCCGGCACTGGGCGTGTATTTGGTAAAGCCAGCTTCCAATGCCTCGATCGCAGCCTTCTTAATGTGTTCTGGCGTATCGAAGTCCGGTTCGCCTGCGCCGAAGCCACAGACGTCTATGCCTTCGGCTTTCATGGCTTTGGCCTTGCTATCGATCGAGAGAGTAAGCGAAGGACTCAGTTGAGCGGCGCGTTCGGAAATTTCCATAGGAGTAGGGATAGTTGTGGGATGGTTCAAAATGGAGCGCAAACTATTGGCGGCGATAGAAGTTTTCAATCAGAGGTTTGAAATTATTCTCATCGATTCGAATGATTCCCATTTCGCGCTTCGCATTCTCAGGAGAATCCGATGCGTGCGCAGCGTTGATCATGATGGTCTGTCCGAATTCTCTACGGATCGAGCCTGGTGGCGCCTTGGCTGGATCGGTTGGGCCCAGCACGTCGCGAATCTTCCGCACAGCGTCCACTCCCTGATAAACAATGGCGATGGATTTTTCCGTTCCAGGAGCGTTGCGTTCTTCGGGCGGACATTCGCTCGGTTTTCTCCCGGCCATGAATTCGACGATGCTTTCCCAGTTTTCGCGGCCACTCTTTGGGCCGAGCTTCTTCTCCAGAACCGGCAGCACCGGCCCGTAGAATTCCTCTGCTTGTGCAACGCTCATCCGGTGAACCTTGAATCCGATGATGGAGAGCCCCGAGCGCGAGAATACTTCGATCACGCCGCCCGGCCGCAGATTTGGAAACCTGAAATTGTCAGGCTTGATCAGAACCAAAGTCTTTTCGACCTGCGCGTCGGCAGGGAAGGGAGCGACTCGATCCAGAATTCCACCGTCAGAATCTGAAAAATTCGCCCAGAGCTTCAAATCTCGTTCGACGGCTTTTGGGTCGAACGCCGCTAGAACTCCAGGCTCAAAGTAGGTCACCTTGCCTGAATCATCCGTAATATAATCGCCGTAGGTATCGCGAATCGTTTCGCCGCTGGTCCGCTCGTGCACAATGTGGCCAACGGTGTGATGAATCTTTTCCACTGCGTCGGGGCCGCGAAAAATGAGGAACAACACACGGGGATGCTGCCCGTTTTTCTCGCCGGTAAAGTTTTTCAGTACGTAGTCGCGAATTAACGATTGTGTCGCGCGATGACGCGGATCGGTTTCTGTCACGATGGTCTCGGCGTAGCGTTTGGCTAACTCCAGACTCGGCGCGAACATGCGGCCGCCAACCAAGTCGAGTCCTGTGCGAGAAATCAGCCGGCCAACAATGCCGCCGGTGCGCGATTTGCGCATCGAATGCGGCGTGACGGCGACATAGGCAAGTTGTTCGTTCTGCATACTATCTGTTTCTGCCGCGGCTCGTGATTAAACCGCGTGAAATGCAGAGAACCCGAAGCCGCCAAGGCTAGAAGAACCTAGCTGGCGGCCTTCGCCGGCGCAAACGCAAAGTGGCGCAAGCCTCTGGCTTGCTTTGGGCTCAATTCGCAACCGGGCCGCATGCGCCACCTTTTGCCATTACGGCGATCCACTTCCCACGACGTTTCACGTTCACAATCTCGATGTTGTTCCGTCTCAGAACACGCAGGAATTTGCTTCCTTGTGTGCGCAGCACACCGGAAAAAATAAGCCAATTACACCGTTTTAGTTTTGGCAGGATCGCAATCAACAACTCGCTGTAGAGATTTGCGGCGACAACCTGTCTGGTGTCGGTCGGGTTCCATTTGCGGAGATCGCACTGGCGAAAATTAACCCTGTCGATTTTGTTCAAGTGGGCGTTCGCTTTCGCGATCGAAATCGCTTTGGGATCGATATCAATCCCAATCACCCGTCCCGCGCCAAAGCGTTTTGCTGCGAGAGCGAGAATCCCGCTCCCGGTTCCAAGATCTGCAAGCGACCAACCGTCCTTCCACTTGCGAGTCAGGCGTTCGAGGAAGCGAAGTGACATTGCCGTCGTTGCATGTTCTCCGGTCCCGAAGGCGGCGGAAGCTGGAATGATGAGCAAAGGTGTCTTCTCAGCTGGTGCTGTAGTGTGCGCTGTCCTCAGCGC
>JBKPOB010000060.1:0-18700 GCA_046732875.1 Verrucomicrobiota bacterium
ATACGCTAGTAAGGCGTAGCCCGGGATAGGATTCGAAATCTGCAAACGCCGCCTGACAAGTGTTCTCTCATATGACTCATGCGTTTAGGTGTGCTCTTCTCTTTCTCGTTCTTACGGCAGCCGCACAGGCTGACTGGGCAATTCTCTCCAGCTCGTCGGAGCTGGGACGCGGTGGCGTGGTGCACAAACATGTTGTTTTGGAAAACGCCGCTGAAAATGAGCGCGTCGCTGTTGATCTCGCAGCCTTTTCTATAAAATCCTGCACGTTGCGTGTCATTCAAAATGAGGGTGCCGCGGATAATCTTGGCGAGGTGATGGAACATGAAAAATGCTTGGCCGGAGTGAATGGGGGCTATTTCGATCCAGAGTTCGTACCGATCGGTTTGCGAATCGCGAACGGGGGAATGATCTCGCCACTGAAGCACGCGCGGTTGATCACGGGCGTGCTTGTCGCCTCGTCACGCGGAGTGCAAATTGTGCGGGCCCGTGAATTTTCGCGGCGCCCCGGGGTAACCGCGGCAATCCAATGCGGACCGTTTCTTGTCGATCGAAGCCAGCCGATCGGCGGTTTGAACGATTCGCGTCCGGCACGAAGGACTTTTGCGGCAACGACGAACAGCAGTCGCGCATTAATCGGCGTTTGCTCAGACGTTTCGCTCTCAGAATTATCGAAGATCCTTGCGACAACATCGTTCGCCGGGGATTTGAGAATTGAACGAGCCCTAAATCTCGATGGTGGATCGTCGACCGGTTTTTGGTTCGCTCGGGAAAACGGCAGCGCTTTTTCAATTCCGGAACAGAAACTGGTGCGCGATTTTGTAGGGATTGCTCCAAAATAATTGTAGCGGCGCTCTCCGAGCGCCGATCTACGAATGGGATTTGCGACGGTCGGAGACCGCCGCTACAGAAATGCGGCACATGCGCACGTTCGGCGGCTTCAGATCTGGGGATAGATTTTTCTACGGCGAGCTTCGTGACGATGAAGTTCACGCCCTGAGAAATCCATTTTGGATCAACATCGAGCCGACGGGCCAGATTGTCGGCCTAACGAATGTCATCATCGATCTCCCGGTTGCACCATCGAAATTGATCGCGGTTGGTCTGAACTACGCAGACCACATCGCGGAAATGAAACGGACCACTTTGGGCACGCCCTTGATCTGGTTCAAGTCACCCGGCTCATTGTTGCCACACGATGGCACAATTGAAATTGCATTTCCTGAACATCAAGTCGACTTCGAAGCGGAGTTGGCCGTCGTCATTGGCAAGACCGCGAAAAATGTTCTCGGAGAACATGCACTCGACTTTGTTTTCGGTTACACAATTGGTCTCGACATCAGTGATCGGGATTTGCAAAAAACCGAGAAACAATTTGGTCGGTGCAAATCATTTGATACATACACGCCGATTGGGCCGTTTGTTTATAGAGGTGTCGATGTGAGCGATGTTTCACTCGAGTTACGACAGAATGGGAAGCTGCGCCAAAGCACGCGCACGAAGCGGATGATTTACTCGATTGCGCAAATTGTTTCCTTTGCCAGTCAGTCGCTCACGCTTTTACCGGGCGATGTCATTTTAACTGGAACGCCGGCCGGTGTCGGCCCAATTCATGCCGGGGACGAACTCGAAGCGACCATCGATGATTGGCCGCGTCTGCGGAATAGCGTCGCGATTGCTTCACAATCAGTTTTCACGCACGAGGAATGATGGAGTTTCGGGAACAACTTCATGGGCTTGCCTTACGTCCTCACTGTAGCGATATTACGAATTAAGGGTACATCCTCGGGAGCAAAAAAGTGAAAACTTTTGCTGGACTCACCAGTAATGATTTTGCGATAAAGGCACTCCTGTACCGCAATCGTTCCATCAACTTCCTGATTTAACAAAACTATGAAAACACCATTCATCGCCTCTGTCTGCGTAATAGCGCTTGTACTAACATCCGTAGCGCAATCTCCTCCTCCTGCGCAAAATCCGCCGGGAGCTCCCGGCATGAGCCCGGGCGCTCAGGCGCCGACAAATCCCGCGGCGGCAAATCCCGCTGCACCCATGCAGTCGCCAGCTACGAACGTGCCGCCGGGGCAACAGCCTGTCGTGCCAGGGCAGCAGCCGGCGATGCCAGGCGCGTCGGTTCCTGTCACGCTGAGCCCAGCACCAGGAGTCGCAACCAGCCCGGCGCCGGCCACCGCGACTAGTCCGTCTCCCGTCGCGTCGCCCACTGCGGAGCAGCCAACAGGTCTTCTCGGCAGCAACTGGTTAATTAGCAAGTTCCACCAAGGCGGCCCGGTCATGTGGCCGATTCTAATCGTGT
Source organism: Verrucomicrobiota bacterium (assembly GCA_046732875.1). Classification (GTDB taxonomy): domain Bacteria; phylum Verrucomicrobiota; class Verrucomicrobiia; order Chthoniobacterales; family UBA10450; genus Udaeobacter. The sequence continues at coordinate 2,312 of JBKPOB010000060.1, forward strand.
CGATCATTGCGCTGACAGTAGTTATCGAACGATGCTTTTGGTGGGGTGGTCGGTGGTTTCGGCGCGATCCAAAACGAATCGAGAAAGTGTTTACCGCGATAGAGAACGGTGATACTACCGAGGCTTCCAGGCTTTCCCGGGGATCGCGCGACCCGGTGTTGAGGATGATGTGGAACGGCTTGAATCATCAACATGCTTCGTTACAAGGAGCATTACAGGTTGCTGCTGGCATAGAGATCAAGCGGGCGGGCCGCTTTCTCGTGGTCATGGACACGCTTGTAACCTTGGCGCCGTTGCTCGGTCTGTTGGGCACGATTACCGGTCTGATTAGATCGTTCAGTTTTCTCGGCAACGAAGAACTCGCGGTGCAAGCGGTCACTGGCGGTATCGCCGAAGCGCTGATCGCCACAGCATGCGGTCTCGGAATCGCCATCTTCGCGTTGATTCCGTTTAACTTTTTCACGTCGCGCGTGTCTAACTTAGAGTTCGAACTGCAGACTGCAGCCACGAATCTGGAAGTGATGCTCGAAGCACAACATAAGGAACGCGAGGGAGTGATGATCGAGAGCGGCACGCCTTCCTCGGCCACACGTTCTTCAATTTAGGAGTTCTGTAATGCACGTCAGCTCACCGGTTCCTCACAAGAAGGCGCGGATCGAGATCATCCCGTTGATCGACATCATGTTCTTTCTGCTCGCCAGTTTCATGATGGTGAGCTTGAGCCAGGTGCACATGAAGGGTATTAAGGTAAACCTGCCCAGCGGCAGCTCGGGCGAGACGCAATCTAAACGAGATTACATCAGTGTGTCGGTCGATAAGGATGGCCATTACTTCTTCGACAAAAATGAAATGACTGAAGCTGATCTGCAGGCGCGCCTGAATCAGGTGCACCAATCAGATCCAGACGCGAAAGTGTTCGTGCGCGGCGATCGCGACACTGTCCACGGAAATATTGTTCATTTGCTCGATATGCTTCGCTCCGCCGGATTTTATAAAATCTCGTTTGAAATTAAGAGCGAAGCGCTAAAGGGGGTGCCGGGGGCCGGCACTTGAGCTGATTATGGCCAAGGAAATACGAGGACCCCTGCTTTATCGGCCACCGCAGGCGTGGTATTTTTGGACCGCTCTAGGCGCCGCATTAGCGATTCATCTTACTGCGGTTGCCCTCGCTCAAAAACGCGAGGTCCCCGTTGAGGTTCCTCCCGACATACCCACGGCTGTTGTAGAGGCAACACTGCAGGCCAGTGAAGAACCCACGCCGCCACCGGAAGACATTCCCTTACCGGAGCCTCCACCACCGCCTGAAATCAAGCCGGAGTACGTGGAAGAAACAACTCCTCCACCAAAGAAGCCGCAGGCCCAAAAATTCGCGCCCATTAAGGCGCCACAGGCTGCCGGTCGTCCCGGTACGATGTCGATCTCTTCAGCCAAAGCCCTTGCCACTTACGCGCCGCGTCCTCAGTATCCCTATGAAGCGCGGTCACGACATATTACCGGCAGCGGAGTGTGCGTTGTCGACGTTGACACGGCAAGCGGCAGCGTAACCAGTGCTTCAATGGCTTCAAGTATTGGAAATCCTATACTAGATAACGCAGCGACAAGCGCTTTTCGGCAGTGGCGATTTAAGCCGGGATCAGTTTCAAAGGTTAAAATTCCCATCACATTTACAATGACGGGCGCCCAGTATTAGCTACCAACCCTACTGGTTAACCATGAGAGTAACTTCGCCGGTTCCGCACAAACGAGCACGCATTGAGATTATCCCGTTGATCGACATCATGTTCTTTCTGCTCGCCAGCTTCATGATGGTGAGTCTGAGCCAGACCCATATGAAAGGGATTCGAGTCAATCTGCCGGCTGCAGTTGCCCCTCCCCCGAGCACAGTAAAGGACTATGTCTCGATCAAAGTCCAGGAGGGAAACGCCATTTACTTCGACAACCAATATGTGACGGATGACCAGGTTCTCCCACGCCTTTATCAGCTTCACCAGGCAAATCCGGAGATCAAAGTCTCCCTCAGCGCCAGTTTGATGGCGATGCACGGCGACGTGATTACGGTGCTCGACAAAATTCGCTCGGCTGGAATCACGAAGGTCGGCTATCAAATCAGGGCCGCAGGCGCACCGGGCGCGCCCACCGCGCAGCCCGGAGCTCCACCTCCGCCACCGCCCCCGGCCCCGAAGCCCTAAACTTTCCGGCAGAGCGTCGGCAGTTTAGCCAGCAATTTGCGAATCGCCTTGCCGCGGTGACTGATATTGTTTTTCAGTTCTTCGGGCAGTTCGGCAAAGGTTTCTTCGAATCCATCAGGAATAAAGATCGGATCATAGCCGAATCCGTGTAAGCCGCGCGACCGTTCGGCGATTTTTCCTTCTACAACTCCTTCGAACGTTGCGAGGATCCGGCCTTCGCGCGCAACTGCCAGGACACAACAAAATCGCGCGCGGCGTCGATCGCTTTTCGCACAAACTTTCGCAAGTTGCCTCAATAACTTGGCGATCTTTTCTTTGTCGCTCGCACGCACGCCTGCGTAGCGTGCCGAATGGATTCCGGGGGCGCCGTCCAAAGCTTCGACTTCCAGTCCTGAATCGTCCGCGATTACTAAGCCGGGCAATTGTTTTGATACCGCGATCGCTTTGAGCTTCGCGTTTTCTTCGAAGGACGACCCACTCTCTACGATTTCAGAAATTTCGGGGTGGGCGGTGAGATCCTGTACAGCCAAGGCTGATCCGAGAATTTCTGCAATCTCCCGCGTCTTATGCGCGTTGCGCGTTGCCACAATCAATTGATGCACGTTTGACAGGATTCAGGATTAACGACTAATCCACACTGATGACCACGAGGTAATGGAAAGTTATTAGCGTGAAGAGATTTGTGAATTCGTATTCGTTCGTGTCCATTCGTATTTAAGCCATGAACGAGCGCCGCAAACCGTATCCATTCGACCAGTTCGAACCAAAATGGCAGGCCATCTGGGAAGAGCGACAGCTCTTTCACGCGCCCAATCCCGGTGAGAAAGGTTTCGACCCCTCGAAGTCTAAATTTTACGTCCTCGACATGTTTCCCTATCCGAGCGGCGCAGGCCTGCATGTCGGGCATCCCGAAGGTTACACTGCCACGGATATCATCGCGCGTTACAAGCGGATGCGCGGATTCAATGTCTTGCATCCGATGGGTTGGGACGCGTTCGGTCTTCCTGCAGAGCAATACGCGATCAAAAGCGGCCAGCATCCAGCGCTGACTACGCGCGAAAACGTCGCGAAATTCAAGAAACAGCTTAAACGAATCGGTTTCTCCTACGATTGGCAACGTGAGATCAACACAACTGATCCACGTTATTACAAATGGACGCAGTGGATTTTTCTCCAGATTTACAATTCCTGGTTCAATCCGGCTACAAATAAGGCTGAGCCGATTTCGACTTATCGCGGCAAGAATCCGGATGAAGTCCGCTTCGCTTATGTCGCCGACGTGCCGGTGAACTGGTGCCCGGAGCTCGGTACTGTACTGGCTAACGAAGAAGTCGTCGATGGCAAAAGCGAGGTTGGCGGTTTCCCCGTTGTCCGTCGACCGATGCGTCAATGGATGTTGCGAATAACCGCCTATGCAGAGCGGTTGCTGAATGAGCTCGATGGACTCGACTGGCCCGAGGGAATCAAATTGCTGCAGAGAAACTGGATTGGCAAAAGCGAAGGCGCAGAGATCGATTTCAAGATCGACAAGAGCGATCAAAAGGTCCGCGTCTTTACGACACGTCCAGACACCCTTTACGGGGGAACGTTCCTGGTGCTCGCACCGGAACATCCGCTTGTCGATCTAATTGTCACCGAGGAACAGTGGCCAGAGGTTCGGGAGTATCGAGAAAAGACGGCGCGCAAAAGCGATCTCGAACGCGCCGATCTGTCGAAAGACAAGACCGGCGTATTCACCGGAGGGTACGCGATTAATCCTGCAACCAATGAAAAGATTCCAATCTGGATCGCCGATTATGTGCTGATCGGTTACGGGACCGGAGCGATTGGTGGCGTGCCAGCACACGACGAACGCGATCTGGAATTCGCGAGAAAATTCGATTTACCGATTGTGATCGTTGTTCAACCAGACGGGGATGAACCGGCGTTTGGATTCACTGGCGAAGGCACTGCCGTCAATTCTCCAGTGATTAATGGCCTAACGAGCGCGGAAGCAAAGAAAAAAATCACCGTATGGCTGGAGGAACGCGGCCAGGGCAAAGGCGCAGTCAATTACAAATTGCGCGACTGGCTTTTCTCGCGGCAGCGTTACTGGGGTGAACCGTTCCCGATTATTTGGGAAGGTGGCAAACACCGTCCGTTGGGCGAAAGCGACCTGCCTGTCGAGCCGCCGCCGCTGGAAGATTACAAACCTACCGGAACAGGCGAGCCACCGCTGTCAAAGGCCAAAGATTGGGTTCGTTACTCCGAGAAGGGTGCGCGCGAAACGAACGTCATGCCGCAATGGGCCGGTTCGTGTTGGTACTACTTGCGATTCTGCGATCCAAACAACGATCAGCGTTTCGTAGGTGAGGAGGCCGAGCGGTACTGGATGGGCGGCAAAAAGCCGGGTGGTGTCGATTTGTACGTGGGCGGTACCGAGCACGCGGTCCTCCATCTGTTGTATGCACGCTTCTGGCAAAAGGTGTTGTTTGATCTGGGTTATGTCTCGAAGCCGGAGCCGTTCCAGCGCCTGGTCAATCAAGGAATCATCCTGGGTGAAGATAATCAGAAAATGTCCAAATCGCGCGGAAACATCGTGAATCCGGACGACGTAATCGACCAGTACGGCGCTGACGCCTTTCGTTGTTACGAGATGTTTATGGGACCCCTGGAGCAAATGAAACCCTGGAGCATGCGCGGGGTGGAAGGCGTGTCGCGCTTTCTTGCACGCGTCTGGCGTCTGTTCATGACTGAGAACCAGGGTGGCGACTGGGTGTTATCCGAGAAAATCAAGGAAATCGATCCGAACAAAGCACAGCAGAAGGTAACACATGCAACCATCAAGAAAGTGACTGAGGACATCGAGACATTCTCGTTTAACACGGCGATTTCGCAGATGATGATTTTCGTAAACGCATTCACCGGCGCCGAAACGATTCCCTTGTCATCAATGCGCGCCTTTCTGGTTCTGCTCAGTCCATTCGCGCCGCATATTGCCTCCGAGTTATGGGAAAAGATCAACTCGAAGTTTAGCGATGCGCGCGGTGATATTTCTGAACAGCAATGGCCTACCTATGATGAGCGGTTACTTGTCGAAGACGAAGTAGAAGTGGTTCTCCAAATTAATGGAAAGGTGCGTGATCGAATGAAGATGTCGATTTTCGCAACTGACGAAGAAATGAAAACGGCCGCGTTGTCGAACTCGAAAATTCAAGACCGCACCGCTCAAAAGACCGTGCGCAAGGTAATTGTCGTGCCGAAAAAGCTTGTAAACGTCGTCACCGATTAGTTCAATGAAAACGCCGTGTGGAAGGAGTTTAAGGAATTTGCGGTTAAGGGAAACGCCGTCGATCTCGCGGTCGGTGTGATCATCGGCGCGGCGTTTGGCGGAATCGTCAATTCACTCGTCAAAGACCTTCTGATGCCGCCGATAGGATTGCTTACTGGTGGCCTCGATTTTTCGAACAAATTCCTCATTCTTAAGGACGCGCCCGGCGGTGGATCCTTTAATACGCCGACCGATGCCGCCAAGGCAGGGGCGGTCACTTGGAACTACGGAAATTTCACCACTCTACTCATCAATTTTATCATCGTGGCTTTCTGCATTTTTCTCGTGGTTAAAGCCGTGAATAAATTGAAAAGACCGTCGCCAACTGCCGCTCCGGTATCGAAAGATTGTCCGGCCTGTGCGATGACAATCCCGATTAAGGCGACGCGTTGCCCCCATTGCACCACTGACCTCTCGCAGCCTGCTGCGCGTTAACTCCGACATCAGCCCTAGGGAATTTTTGTAAATTAACGCTTGCCCATGGCCGCTTCGGCTGCTAGGGAAATTGCCGATGCCGAAGTGCCTTAACCTTGCGGTGGCAGCAGCTAGTACTTGTTTGATCGTCGGCTGTGCTACGCAATCGAAGTCGAATCTCAGCAGCGCACGTCACATACCAAACGTGCGGACTACTGCCTATACGCATAGTGAAGGCAGCGGACATCGCAACGCACTCGGCACTTATCTTTCCGGCCGCCACGTGATGAGTGCTGCCTCTGATTGGTCGCGTTATCCACTCGGCACACGATTTCGCATCGCTTCGACCAACGAGGAATATGTTATCGACGATTATGGATGGGCACTCGTTGGGACTGATACGATCGACTTATATAAGCCGAGCCGGCTGGAAATGAAACGCTGGGGCATGCGCCGCGTGGACATCGACATTTTGCAATGGGGATCGGAGGAACAAAGTTTGAAAGTGCTCGCACCGCGTTGCAAACATCGTCGCGTGCAGCAGATGGTGACTGCTCTTGAGAAAAAGAAGCCCAAGACAACTGTCGCACAAACCTCTCTGCCTCGCAGTTCACTTTGATTTAAGGCCAATCGCGCCGCATTTTCCCGGCGCATGAGAATTTTCGTTGTTGGCGGCGCCGGCTACATTGGAAGTGTTTGCGCCGAGCTATTGTTGGATGAGGGCCACGAAGTAGCCATCTTCGATAATCTGACCGAAGGCCACCGGCGCGCAGTCGATTCACGCGCTGAGTTCATTGAAGGCGAGCTGGCCGATCGCGCGCAAATCAAAGCCGTGTTGTCCGATGCGCGCCCGGATGCGGTGATGCATTTTGCAGCAAACGCGCTCGTGGGAGAATCAATGCGCGATCCGTCGAAGTATTTTCGCAACAACATTTGCAACGGATTGAATTTGCTCGATGCCATGATCGCAACGGGCGTTCAGCGAATCGTTTTTTCTTCGACGTGCGCGATTTTTGGGCTGCCTGAACGGTTACCAATCGAGGAAACGACCCCGGCGGGTCCTATCAATCCATACGGCGAATCGAAACTCGCCTTCGAAAAAATCCTGCAATGGTACGATCGGATCCATGGATTAAAGTTTGTGTCATTGCGTTACTTCAACGCCGCCGGCGCCACGAAGAACTTCGGTGAAGATCATCGGCAGGAGACACATTTGATTCCCAACGTGCTCAAGGTCACGCTGGGCCAAAAACCGAATGTCGAAATTTACGGCACTGATTATGAGACGCCGGATGGAACGTGCGTTCGCGACTACATCCATATCGTCGATCTTGCGCGAGCGCATATCCTGGCGCTCGCCTCGCCTAGCAGCGCATTTTACAACCTTGGAACGGGAGGCGGCTCCAGCGTTCGCGAAGTAGTGGCTGCCTGCGCTAAGGTCAGCGAACGAAAGATCGCCACGATTGAAAAGCCGCGGCGGCCGGGCGATCCGCCCCGGCTCATCGCTTCCTCGGAAAAAATCAAAAAAGAGCTCGGTTGGCGACCGCAATTCCAGTCGCTGGAGGCTATTATCGAGAGCGCGTGGAAATGGCACGAGAAATTTCCGCACGGCTACGAGGATTAGAAGCGCACACTACAGCCACGAAAGACGTCTTGTTCTTGGTTCTAGGGACCGGGGTGCCCGCCCGCCAAGGCGGCGGTAACAGCCGCTTCAACTGATCCGATTTCCAAGTCGCTCACGTTCCCGCTTTGTGCTCTAAGAACTTGCACATTCTCGTTCTTGGGCGCCCACACGTTGGGACTAGTAGGGCCGAAGAGCAGGATGCACTTTGCGCCTGCAGCAGCGGCAAGGTGCGAAATTCCGCTGTCGTGGCCCACAAAGATGGTGTGCTCGAGCACGGCGGCGAGATGCGGTAGTGGCAAATCTTTTGCGAAACGAACATCGCGGTCTTTCCAAGTCCGCTCCAATTGCACGACCTGCGCTTCATCTCCCTCGCCGGAGACAACGATCAGAGATGGCTGCTTTTCGATGTGGCCAAGTTCTCCCTTTGTCTTAGATAAACCACCTTTGCCTGAGACTAGCTCGATCCAATTTTCAAGCGGCCAGTTCTTATCCTGACTGCCGCTTCCTGGATGAATAGCGACGATCGGCCCCGATGAATTCCTGAGAAACTCTTGAGCGAACTGGCGATCGTCTACGGAGAGAAAAATTTTTTCGCTGAGATCGGCAACTTTAACCCCCAACTCTTCGACCGGTCCCGCTAGCTGCTTTGCTGCGTGGCCGTTTTTCTCGACGATCTTGGCGGGCCCGCAAAGTAGATTCTTAACACCACATCGGCCGAGGCTGCTTTCAAAGATCCGATCCGGATCATACAGATAGCTGATGACCAAATCGAAGCTCGCGAAATAGCCTGTCAACTCTGCTGACAGTTCCGAATCTCTCGCGAAAAAACGCGAGAGCGGCCCGTATTCGATCGAGCGAACTGCTTGCGCGTAGAACCGATTTTCCGCAAGCACGGCGATGTGCTTGTAACCCAGAATCTCAATGTGCGCATTAGGATAAGCTTCACGGAGCGCCTTAAGCGCTGGCAGCGTAAGAATGAAATCGCCGATCGCGCCACCGCGGATCACCAAAATGCGGTTCATGCTTTTCCTGTAGCAACGGCCCTGTGGGCCGTTTCATTTGTCGAATTAGAAACTTGTGTTGACCGGCCACAGGCCGGTGGCTACAGCGAAACGTCGCTTTTAATACCGCGTGAATGCGAATGTGAGAATCACGCAGCCGTAGATCAGCGCGATAACGTGCAAACAGCGCCAACGAACGACGCTTCGTGTGCTCCAATTAATTTGGTCGCGCAGCAGATAAGGAATAGCCACCCAGAACAGGCCGGCGAGAATGAGCAAATAAGCGAGTACCGTTACCAGTAAACGGCTAGTCTCGTAGCGCAGAAACGCGGCGTCGAGCAGTGGCTCGGCGGCGAGCAAACAAAGAATTCCAAGAGCGCGTACCGCGAGGAACTCTCCGACGAAACGCAGCACCAGCCCGTAACCGATTGGTAATGCAATGAGAAGGGGCCGCCGGAATGAGGAGAATTCGCCCATCTGGATAGTCGCGAGCAGCCAGAACGTCCAAACAAGGCAAATGGTTAGCAGGAATACTCCGGCGACATGAGACCGTGGAAACTTTTGCGCAAGGCCAGCGAGATTCGGTTTTAGTAAACCAGGCAGACTGATCAAGACGAGAAATACACCCGCCATGATTCCGGCAGCTTGTAAAGAGAGATGGTAAATCACCGGAAAGTGCGCCACGGCGGGTTCGTCCCGCCGTACGGCGGGCGAATTTTCAACTCGCCGTTCGGCGGATGCAACTCAAAAAGTGAGCAAGTCGCGCAAAAGGAGGCGTAGGATGTCAGCCAGCTTGGCTGACTCGGCCGCCAGGCTGCTAGCCTGGCGAATGTCCGCTTTTCGGGCAGGCTAGTAGCCCGCCGAGTCAGGCTGGCAGCCTGACCTCCGCTGCACCGGCATGCCGTACAAGCTGAATCCGTTGGAACGTTGGACGTGCACGTCAAAAATTTCTCCAATCACTTTTTCGTTGCCTTCGAAGACGACAATTTTGTTTGTGCGTGTTCGACCCATCAACCGTGTTGGATTGGTCTTGCTCGGACCTTCGCAGAGAACTTGAACAGCGCGGCCTACCAAATGTTCGCCAGACCGGCGCGTCGATTCATTGACAAGCTGGAGCAAATCCTGATTGCGCTCTTCTTTGATGCACTCATCGATTTGATCGCGCATTTCAGCGGCGGGCGTATAGCGGCGCGGCGAATAGCGAAAAACAAACGCGTTATCAAACTGCAGTTCTTCAACCAAATCGCGCGTACGCTTGTAATCGTCGTCGGTTTCGCCTGGAAATCCCACGATGATATCGGTGGTAATGGCAATACCTTCACGTGCGTGTCGTACGCGGCGAACGAGATCGACATATTTTTCCGCCGTGTACGCTCGGTGCATCGCTTTGAGAATTCTGTTGGAACCGGATTGCAACGGCAGATGGACGTGCTCTGCCAGTTTGGGCAGACGCGAAATCGCGTCGATCAAGTCATCACGGAAACCGATGGGATGCGGGGAGGTGAACCGGAGCCGTTCCAGGCCGTCGATTTCAGTCACCGCTTCCAGCAACTGCACAAAAGGGCTTTTGCCATCGCGTTTCGGAAACTCGTGGCGACCGTACAGATTTACGATTTGCCCGAGCAAAGTGACTTCTTTCACTCCACGTGCGACGAGGTCCCGTACCTCCCGCACGATCTCGTCAATGGACCGGCTCCGCTCGGAGCCGCGCGTCTGCGGGACGATGCAAAACGTGCAATGCATGTTGCATCCTTGCATGATGGACACGAACGCTGCGGCCTGCCTGGGTGCCAGCTGTTGATTACGAATCGTTGATTGCGAGCCGGGTTCTTCCGCAACATCAACAATGGAAAAACGCAGGTCGTCCATTGCGCGATTCTGATAGGGCGCGCTCACAGCCTGCTCGCCGTGGCGAGAGCGCGCCGTTTTCTTGGCGACCAACTCTTCCACGTAATCAGCCACATGATGGAATTTTTGTGTCCCAATAACCAGATCGACGTGAGGCAAATTTTTTAGCAAAGACGCGCCGCGTGCCTGCGCCATACAGCCAAGGAAACCAAACACCACATGCGGCCGATCCTTTGCCATTCGCCCCAGCATTCCCATTTTTCCAAGGGCCTTCTGGTCAGCCATGTCGCGAACGCTGCACGTGTTCAACAGCACAACATCAGCTTCGGTTTCATGCGCGACGCGTTCGTACCCACGCGCGACGAGCGAGTGCGCCACTTGCTCTGAGTCGCGCTCGTTCATCTGGCAGCCGTAGGTCTTAATGAAAAATTTCGGCATTTGAACGGGCGAAAACAATACACGCTCAAGCAACGTTCGCCACGCAGAGATTATCCGCTTTTCATCATGGAGATCTTTCGGATTTAATCCCGACATGCCGACAAAGAAAACCAACCCGCCAGCAATCGGAATCATCGGCGGCAGCGGTCTGTACCAAATTGACGAGTTGCGCGATGCAACTGAACACGCCGTCAGCACACCGTTTGGATCACCATCGGACACGCTTGTTGGCGGAAGGTTAAGCGAACGTCAGGTTTATTTTTTGCCGCGGCACGGCCGCGGTCATCGGATTTTGCCGCACGAAATCAACCATCGGGCCAACATCTACGCGCTTCGATCGCTCAACGTTCGTTGGATCATCTCGGTCGCAGCAGTAGGTAGTCTGCAGGAAAAATATGCGCCACGAGATGTGCTTCTGCCTTCGCAGTTTTATGACCGCACGAGCCGGCGCGACACTCATACATTCTTTGGAGAGGGCATTGCCGCGCATATCGCGTTTGCGGAACCGATCAGCACCAAGCTGCGCAATCTTCTCGCCGATTCAGCGAGATCCTTGGGCGTTACCGTGCACAACGGTGGGACCTACGTGAACATGGATGGCCCTGCTTTTTCCACCCGCGCGGAATCGGAATTCAATCATCGCAACGGTTTCGACGTGATCGCCATGACGAATCTACCGGAGGCAAAACTTGCTCGCGAAGCAGAGATCGCATTTGCGACAATGGCAATGATTACAGATTACGATTGTTGGAAAGTCGAAGAAGAACCGGTTTCGGCGCAGACGGTTCTCGGCCACTTAATGGCAAATGCAGAAACGGCGAGAAAAGTGATCCTGCAGGTGATTCCACAAATCCCAACCGAACCAAATTGGCCGGAACATTTGGCGTTGGATACGGCGCTGATCACTGACCGCAAGCTCTGGCCGGAACCTACCGTTGAAAAGCTGAAACCGATCTTGGCGCGGTTTCTGGGGGATTAAACTTCTTCTCAGCAAGCCATTCGTTTGATGATGTCGCACAAGGCTCGGATTTGGGCTGTTTCGTGCGCAGCAGTCACGGTGATGCGCAACCGCGCGTTGCCTTTGGCCACTGTTGGGTAACGAATCGCAGGGACAAGGAATCCTTCCGACCGTAGCGCTGCGGCCAGATCGAGCGCCGCTTGCTCGTCGCCGACAATCAATGGGAAGATCGCGCTGCTGGCTTCGTTGGGCGTTGGCCGTTGAGCGTTGAGCGTTGAATGTTTATTAGCGGCGTTAGAACGTCCAACATCCAACGGCGGCAAACGCTCCCGCATCAGTCTGATTCTTTCCCAGAGCAAAAATCTTCGCGCCTCGCCTTCTGGTGAGGAAAGAAAATCAACCGCAGTTAGCGCCGCGGCAGCGATTGCTGGCGGCGGCGCCGTGGAATAAATGAAGGAACGAGCTCGATTGATAAGCCATTCGATAAGCGTGCGCGAACCGCAGATGTATCCGCCGCTCGTGCCGAGAGCCTTGCTCAATGTTCCCATCTGGACATCGATTTCCTCGCTTAAGTTTTCCGCCGCAGCTAGCCCGCGACCGTTTGGACCAATCACGCCAACCGCGTGCGCTTCATCGAGCATGAGCAGTGCGCCGAACCGTTTCTTCAATTCAACCAATTCGTGCAACGGCGCCCGGTCGCCGTCCATGGAAAAGACAGATTCGGTGATGATCAGGACGCGCCTGCCGGGATGTTTGCGCCGAGCCCATTCAAGATGGCTCGCCAACTTGCGGAGATGATTGTGTGGAAAGATCCGCAGAACCGCGCCGCTCAGTTTTGCGCCATCGATCAGCGAGGCGTGAGAGAGTTTGTCGAGCAGAACGACATCATTTTTGGTGACGAGGGCAGGAATTGTTCCAAGCGCCGCGGCGTATCCGCTGCCGAAGCAAAGCGCAGCTTCGGTCTCCTTCCATTTCGCCAATGCGCGTTCCAGGCGCAGATGCGGCGATTGCGTTCCGCTGATCAGCCGCGACGCCCCGGCGCCGACGCCAAATTCGTCGATTGCGGCAGTCGCTGCCTCGCGTAATCGAGGATCGTTTGCGAGACCGAGGTAATCGTTTGACGAGAAGTTGATGAAACAGCGGCCGCCGATTTCAACTGCAGGTCCTTGCCCACTGCTGATTTCGCGGAGATGTCGATCCAACGCACGCTCATACAGCGCCTTCAATTCTTCTGCAAAGAAGTCCCGCATCTCAGACGATTGAATTGCGACGCGAATCAATTGAGAATCAAAAAATGAAGACGCGTTGCTTTGATCATATCGACTTACGAGTGAAAAATATGGGCGCAGCGAGAAAGTTTTACGGAAAATTTTTGCCGCAGCTTGGGTTTGTTGAAGAACGACCGGGCAAAAAATACCATACCTTTTATGCCGCCGGTGGCGACAAACCGTCAGAATTTTTTGTTTTCGAGAAGGATAAAAATCATAAGCCCAACCGCACACGCATCGCATTCTGGGCCGATACGCGGGAAGAAGTGGACCGCCTCGCAAGGTTGGTGCGCGACGCGGGCGGGCAAGCGCTTGAAGGTCCGGAAATCTGTAGTGAGTACAGTCCCGGCTATTATGCGTTTTTCTTCGAGGATCCGGATGGCAACAAGCTGGAGATCTGCTGCCGGGAGAGTCCGATCATTGCGAAATGACACAGTTTTGCCGAGGAGGTAAAGAATGAACAAACCGGCGCTCGAGCCCGCGATTTTGCATGGTGCGCGTCGTGTTCGCTATCTCAAGCTGATTGCCCTTTTCAAGATCGCCAAGGGCGTGCTGCTCCTGGTCCTGGGTGTTTCGCTCCTTTTCCTCAACGCGCGTACCCGCTGGATGGATGCACTTTCGAATTGGACCGCGGACGAAATCTTGCTGAAGCATACCAAAGCTGTCTCGTATTTGCTCCACAAACTTCAATCCGTGCTCGCAGGGGGAACGCTGCGAGCGACGGGCTTTCTGGCGCTTTTTTATACGGCAATTCTTTTCACTGAAGGAATCGGCGTTTACATGCAACAACGCTGGGCGGAGTTCCTCATGATTTTTGCGACCGCGACGCTTATTCCGATTGAAGTTCGTCATCTCTGGCATCGCCCAGGTTTAGTGAGCGCGCTCATTTTGCTTGCGAACTGTTTCATCGTTTGGTTCCTGTATCGCGTGCTCAAGCGTGACAAGGTGAAGGCGCACGCCGCGCAGGCGCGCGAACTCGTGGAGACGCGTTAAACGCATATGGTCTTATAGTTCGCCGAAGAGATCGAGATATTGTTCAAGGTAACGGGTCAGCAGAAAATTTTTCCGAACCGTTTCGCGCGCTTTGCGTCCCATCTCACAGCGCAATTCCTTGTCGTTGATCAGTTTCACGATTCGTCTGGCTGTTTCCTCGACCGATGAAACGAGGAAACCGTTCTCACCGTCTTCGATCTGGTACCGGATCCCACCCACATTCCCACCAATCACAGGCGTGCCTTTCCACATCGCTTCAGCGACCGTCAGCCCAAACCCTTCACGCAAGGATTTTTGCAAGACAACCGCTGCACGCGTTTGCAGCGCATTTACCAATGCCGTGTCGTCGCCACTGGTCAGAATTAATATCCGCTCGTCCCTGCAAGCGCAGAGCGAGTGGAAAATTTCTTCGCCTTCCGGATCGTCGGTCGCAAAATTGCCGAGCAACACCAGTCGAGCATCGATTTGTTTCCGGGCCAGCTTGAACGCTTTCACGACCCCCTTGGGATCTTTCCAAGGGTCAAACCGCGAAATTTGCACGACCAACGGCAAGTCGGTTGGAATATCGTAGCGCTCTAGGCGCTCGTTGATTTCTCGATCACTCAGTTGACGATTCTTGATCGTGAATGGGGCGATCGCCGGCATCAAGCGGCTCGTAATCTTCGATTTGAGTAATGCGATAATGGCTCATTTGTGAAAGATTCGTTTGTGAGCGTAGACACGCTCGCAGGAAGCCTGAGCAGCGATTTAGTTTTGCGTCACATTGTAATGAAGACGCCGAGAATAGACGATAAACTGAAGCTGGAGGCGGACTTCGGACACACCGACGCAATCTGTGTCGAAGTACTCAAAAATCCGGCTACCGAGGAAGGTATTTTACTGAAGGTAATGACGCGCGGCCCATTCGAACAAGGCCAGCAGGTCTGGATCCTCGATCGCGATGGGTCGAAAGTCGGCGCTACGGTTGAAAACGTTCTTACGCAAACCGTTGACCGCGAAGTGACGCTTTCGACCGTCCTTCCGGCGTAGCTGTAGCCGCGGTCGTTGACCGCGGCCGCCCAAGGTCAACATCTGTTCCGTTACATGCAGGCTTGCTTTCGGCACGCCTTTTTACTGTGATTACGGTGTGAGCGCGAGTGGTTCGGTGCCTGCCGATGCGGGGGTGTTTGCCACCACACACTGGAGCGTGGTGCTGGAGGCACAAGGTGAATCGCCAGCCGCACAGGAGGCGCTCGAAAATCTTTGCCGCACTTACTGGCGACCTATTTATGGTTTCGTTAGGCGAGAGGGGACTAAACCAGAGGAGGCGAAAGATCTCACCCAGGGGTTTTTCGCGCTGATTTTAGAGCGCAAAGATTTCCAATCCGTGCGACAGGAAAAGGGCCGTTTGCGTTCGTTTCTTCTGGCTTCACTCAAGCATTTCATGGCGAACGAGCGCCGTGATGCCGCCACGATCAAACGCGGCGGTGGCCGAACGCTGATTCCTCTCGACGGCATTGAATCCTACGATTCTAGCGAGTTCGATCGCAGCGACATGCTAAGTGCCGACCGCCTTTATGATCGCCGCTGGGCCTTCACCGTGCTCGACCGGGTGTTCGCGCGGTTGCGCGAGGAATCTCAGGGACCAGCTAGCGCGCCGCTGCAGGAGCGGTTGAACCCATTGCTCTCTGACGAACCGGATCGACCGTCGCAAGCGGAGATCGCGCGCGAGTTTGGCATGACCGAGAACGCGGTCAAACAAGCCTTCCATCGACTGCGACAGCGTTACCGACAACTGTTGCGTGAGGAAGTCGCGCACACAGTAGCAACGCCGGCCGAAATTGAAGATGAACTGCGGCACCTCATCGCCGCGTTGCGCTCGTAACCTTTGGTGAATTTCGGTGCATCATTTGAGTGAAAGCAATGAGCGCGCGATGAGAATCATAGCCCTCAAATTTTGTCGCAAATGTGGAGCAGCCATTCCACCCGATTCCCCGGAGCACTCCTGCGGCGCCTGTCTGTTGGAGTCGGGTCTCGGCCCGCTCGCGGATGAACCTGTAGCCGGGGTCGCTGACCCCGGCCGCGCCTCGCCGATGTTGATGGACTTTGGCGACTACGAATTGCTCGAACAAATTGGCCGCGGCGGACAAGGCGTCGTATTTCGAGCACGCCAAAAAAGTCTCAATCGCATCGTCGCGCTCAAAGTCATCGGATTAGGCCATTGGGCCACCGAAGCACACCTCAAACGTTTCCGTCTCGAGGCCGAAGCGGCAGCCAGCTTAGAGCATCCCGGTATCGTTCCAATTCACGAAGTCGGCGAGCGTGATGGCTCATGCTATTTCAGCATGAAATTCGTCGAAGGAGGGC
>JBKPOB010000061.1:0-12996 GCA_046732875.1 Verrucomicrobiota bacterium
CAACGAGATCACTACGCGGCTCGGCAACGACATCATCAAGAAAGACTGAGAAATTTCGGGTGAACCCTTTCGCAAAGGTCCTTCTCTGCACGACCTCCCTGTTGCCGGCCATCGTTGTGCTACCGCCTGCGATTTTCGCACAGGTGGACCCCACCACAGTGTACGCGCGGGCATGGGCTGTTCTGGCGTCAGAACGCTATGTAAAACAAGGATTTCATGTGCGCGACGATTACTGGTGCGGCGACCTCGCTTCGGGTGAAAGGAAAGCGGTGCGGCAACAATTGTTTAAAGGGAATGAATATTGGTTCTGGCTGGGAACGGAAGTCGATCATGCAAAGGTGTCCGTTCATATTTATAATTCGGACGGGGAACTCGCGGAACAACCAGACAGTTGGGCGAAAGGCCACTTAGCGGCTGCGCACATCATTCCGAAAACCACAGGCAGTTACTTTATCATCGTTAGCGTGGAGAAATCGCCAGCAGCCCGCACGAATTGGGCACTGGGGTATGGTTTCCGATAAAGTTGACTTTCTAGCCGGTAACTGTATGGGCGCGATGCCCGATACTACGAATTGATCATGCCTGGAACTCGGACTCTACAGTTTGAGAGCCACCGC
Source organism: Verrucomicrobiota bacterium (assembly GCA_046732875.1). GTDB lineage: Bacteria > Verrucomicrobiota > Verrucomicrobiia > Chthoniobacterales > UBA10450 > Udaeobacter. The sequence goes on from JBKPOB010000061.1 coordinate 618, forward strand.
GCTTTCCAGTCGCTCTTAGGCACGTGGAGTCGTCAGCTTTCTACAGGTCAACGAGGCAGAAGCGCAAGCCGAAATTTTCTACGGTCCGTTCTACGGTCGAGTAAGATTTTGATGCAAAACTGCGCAACTCCGCGCAACGCACTGCCAAAGCGGAATGACGAACTACCTAGCGTCAGCAACGATATGCAAAGCAGTGAAACGCTGCGCAACTCGTTAGGCTTGAATTAGAAATCCGTTGCTCTATTCGGCTGAGCTACGGGCGCATTTTCTCGGTAAAATCGCATAGGCAGAAAGATTTGGAAACTTTTTACCGGTGTACGGACAAAGCACGATTCCTTTGACTCAGTGAAACGCTCCTGCTACACGGACAGGGTGATTTTTCGCTCTCCCCCACTGATGGTAATCATGGCTTTTCTTGTCACTGGCTGTGCTGAACTGGGTGATGTTTTGCTCGCCCCGGACGAGCCTGTTGTTTACGTGGAAAACTGGTCCGACCCGAGCGATTTCGATCCCTACTACAACGAGCCTAAAATCTACCGCCAACCACGCTATTACGAATCAATAAGCAAGAAGACCAAAGGCAATAGGGTGTTCAAGACTACAAAGGTGAAGGACCAATACGGCAACACGGTTTACAAAAGCACCACCTCTCACAAGAAGAAGAAAAAGAAGAACTAGCCCGCATTCATGAAATTTCGTTTGTTTCTCTTCCTGCTCTTAACCATCACAAGCGCATGCGCATCCGATCTCGATTTCACGCTTGTGAACCAGACCGGCCAAAGCTTTGAAGGTATCTACATCACCGACTCTGGAAACAGGGATTGGGATGCAAATCTCCTTCGCGACGGAAAAGTGTTGTCCGCTGGGGCAAAGATCCGCGTGCGCTTCAAGAGCGACGCAAAATCAGAAACCTGGGACTTCAATCTGGTGGACGATGAGGGACTCTCGGTGACCTTCAATCATGTAAAGCTGGCAGGCGTTGACACGGTGACGTTGAAGGACGTCCACGGTAAGATTACTGCCGAGATTGAGTAGGTCGCGAACTTACTCTTGGAGAACTTTTAGCGTCGCAAGCTGCGCGATTCTACGCAACACGCTGCAGGATCGCTTCGATGATTAGTGGCAAGCCATAAGTGTTGGCCTTTCGCGCCGTTCGTGCGAGTGCTTGTTATAAAAACCGTGACCGAGCATGTGCTCTTCATCGGTTGAGTTTAATAACACCGGCTGTTTCATATTTTGTCTTCTTTTAGATGGTCAGGGCGCAAACAAACTGCGATTAGAACACCTTCGGAGGCATCGCCCAATATCCCCACTCAAGATGCCATCGATCATTGTGGAACAAGATTGACCAAGGGTCGGGGGCTTGATAAACGCTGGTGCGTCCCGAATGAGTCGGGATTTGCTTGCCATGGCGAAAGAAACTGCATCGAGTGATTCGTCCTTGCCATTGCACGAGGTATTGGAAGCTGAGTTTGTAGCTCTGCATGGAGAGCTTCCGCCAAGCTATCCTCGGTCGAGCGAACTTAAAACGCGGCTAAAAGCGTTGTGGACTGCTATTCACTCGCTGAAGGAGAAACGCGCGGCGCTTTGCATCTCAGGCGGTGGCATCCGAAGCGCCACCTTTGGGTTGGGAATCCTGCAGGGTCTGGCGTGCTGTGGGTTGCTCGATAAGTTTCACTATCTGTCCACCGTCTCCGGCGGCGGATATATTGGCAGCTGGCTCAGCGCGTGGGTCAAGAATGATCCAAACGGCATTCGCGGCGTGGTAGATGAATTGAAGCGCAGGCCCGATTCGACCCTCAATCCCGAACCGCAGCCGGTTCGCCATCTCCGAGAATTCAGCAATTATTTGGCGCCCCGGGCTGGGCTGACCTCTGTAGATTTCTGGATCCTGATCACCACCTTCATCCGCAACATGTTTTTGAACTGGCTAGTGCTGATCTCCTGGCTCGCAGCCGCCATGATGCTCCCGCGGCTTTATTTAGCGGCGATCAATCTGCAGCCGGACTGGACAAGTCTGGCGACATTGCATTCGTGGCATTTGCTGGCCAACAATCTACCGCCTGACTGGGATGCCTGGGCGGAATCCGTCAAACACCCATGGGACATAGCGTTGACGGTCCTGCTCGCGATCGGATTCGCATTGATCGCAATGGCCATGGCCTACGCGATTATCGATGTCCCCTCGACTGGCAACGCGCGGTACTCGCAACGCCTATTTCTAAAATTCCGCCAGCTTCCGGTGTTTCTGGCGGCGCTGATTCTGGCGGCATGGTGGGCCATGTTTTGCAATCTGCACGGCAAAAGCGGCGCATTTCAAAATGCTGATGGAGCTTTCAAGTTTGTCGTTTTCCTCGTCTCGGCTTACGTGTGTGGCGGCCTGGTTGCGCTGCTTCCGATATTTGGCAAGGGCGAGCGCAAGGCGCGGCCTGGCAACTTCTGGCGCTTCGCTGCGATCTTCATCACGACCGTTTTGGCCGGGCTCTGCCTTTGGGCAATGGCGACCCGGTTGTTTCTGGACCATAAAAATCTCGAGTTCACTGCCACAAGCGATTGCGACGCGACCCAGATTCCCAACAAAGAGAAAATCACAATCGGGAAGATCAGGATCCCGAAAGGGACCACGGGGGTAATTCAGCAAATCGCCGAGGGCAGTTACACCATCGGCATACTTGGCGCCGATCAGGCGGTGGTACGCGTCGCGGCAAAAGATCTCGATCTCGCGGAAGCGAAGCCGACGCTCGACCCTCAGACAAATCTGGAAAAATTCACGTTCACGCGCGATTGCGACGTAATTGAGATTCCCAGCCGCAAAGAAATGCGGATTCGCCAGGGAACGTTGGCCGAGATCATCGAGGCGCCCGCCGAGAAGAGTTATACGGTTGAGACCTACCCACTCTCGGCACGCATCGCGAAGAAAGACTTTGACACCCTGGAACTAAGCCCCGCGTCCGGCGCTCAGACTGCTTTGGCAAGATTTATTCTAAAAGGCGATTGCCAGGCAACTGACACATCCACCGGCCAGAAAATAACGATCCCGACCGGAACAACGGGCGTGATCAAGCAAGGCGACGCTGACAACTACACGGTCGAAACCGACCCCGTCGTGGCGACGATTGCAAAGAAGGATCTTGACGCGCTGCAATTGCGTCCCCCTCTGCCCGCGCCCGCGAACCACGCCGTCGCTTACGTCTGCTTCGCGCCCGTGCTAATCATGGGCGTGGTGATGCTGATCAACTTTCTGTTTACCGGCCTGGCCAGTTGGGTGTCGGAAGATGAAGATCGCGAATGGTGGGCGCGTTCCGCGGCGTGGGTTGCGGTAACGATCGCAGGCTGGGTCGTGGTCAACACCATCGTGCTTTGGGGCGCTCAGGCAATCACAGCGACCGGACAAAATCAGATCGACGTCTTTCTCGGTCAGCTGAAAGCCAATCCGATCGCCAAGGCCATCTTGGGCGCGTTCGGCGGAGTAACTGGCATTGCGGGCGCTTTGCTGGCGCTTCGATCAAAACTCGGCACAAAGCTACGAGCTGCCTCGCAGTGGCCGCTGGTCCTGATAGCGATTATGTTTTTCGTCCTGCTGGCGATCGTTATTTCGTGGCTGTTGCTGGTGGTAGGCTCGCAACGCTGGGTGCAGCAGTTGGTCGTGTTTCTCGGACAACTGATGGCCACCGCACAGGGGAAAGCCATCCTGTTGGGCCTCTGTGGAGTAATTATAGTCATTGCCGCTGTTTTTCTGGTTCGCCTGTCAGACTTGAGCAATGCGTTCATTTTCTCGGTGCTCGCGGCGGTCGCGGCGTGGTGGATTCTGTTGCTGCTCGGCTCACAGCATTTGGCGCAGGATCCCAGTGACTGGCGCGCGCAACTATTCATTGTCGCCTTCCTCATGGGGGTGATCGTGCTTTTTGGGCTCGCGATGGGTTTCCTAATCAATGCGAATAAGTTTTCACTTCACGCCACCTATCGGAACCGATTGATCCGGGCTTACCTCGCCGCCTCGCGTACAAGCCGCAATCCACATCGATTCACCGGGTTCGATCCGGACGATAATTTTGAATTGTCTAAGTTGTCGCCCGAAAAGCCACTTCATGTGATCAACGGCACACTGAATCTGGTGCGAGGCCAGCAGTTAGCCTGGCAGGAACGAAGGGCCGAATCCTTTACCATGAGCCGACTGCACTGCGGTTCAATGACGGTCGATTACCGGCCATCGGATCGATACGGACATGGGATTACGCTCGGGACGGCGATGGCCATCTCAGGCGCAGCCGCGAATCCCAACATGGGCTACCATTCCTCACCAGTGCTCGGCCTTTTGATGACGCTTTTTAATGTGCGCCTGGGCTGGTGGTTGGGAAATCCGGGACCACCAGGCGCCAAAACGTGGCGCCGACCAGGCCCCGGTTATTCTGTCGGTCCGCTGTTTTCCGAAGCAATCGGTAATACCACCGATCGCTACAAATACGTGAACCTCTCCGATGGCGGTCATTTCGAGAATCTGGGACTGTACGAGATGGTGCTGCGCCGTTGTCACTTCATCGTGGTGAGCGATGGCGGTGAGGACCCCGAATGTGCCTATGCCGATCTAGGCGAAGCGGTGCGCAAAATCCGCATCGATTTTGGAATCCCGATCGAGTTCGACAAAATGACGATCTATCCTCGCAGCGCAATCGACACTCTTAACACGCCTGGTCACAATTGCGCTGTAGGTCGCATCCGCTACTCAGTCGTCGACGGGGCTGATGCTCCAGACGGTATCATTATTTACATTAAGCCGGCTTGTTATGGCGACGAGCCGCGCGATATCTACGAATACTTTAAGACCAATCCGACGTTTCCGCACGAGACAACGAGCGATCAGTTCTTCTCTGAATCGCAATTCGAGAGCTATCGGATGCTTGGTGCGCACACCATGGAGAAGCTTTGCAGAGGTTGCGATGGAGATTTTCGCTGTTTTGTTCGCGATATTCTGAAACGTCACCTGGAGATGGAAGCACCGGTTTGGCTGGCGGGATTGCTTCAGGAAACGAAAAGCGCCTGATCGGCGCATGCGAGAACATGCGCCTATGCCGGCGCAACGAATTCGTGGTAAACTCGCGAGATGGCCCGCGTTTTCGCCCTGCCGGTCACGCTTCTCGCTTTGGCGATGGCAGTACGGGCGTCCGATCAATCAGCAGAAAACAAATCGGAGGAACTCGAATCTTTCGACGTCGAGCCGCCGATATTGAAACAAAACCGCTCGGATGAACCGTTGCCAAACGGCGATATGGCGCGTTTGGAAAAACAATTGGAACGCGCAAAGCAAAATGCCGCAGGCGCAGAACGTCTCTATAAAATCGGTGTGCTTGCGAAAATGGAAGTGGAGCAGCGCTTATTGAAGGTGATCCGCTGTGAATCGGACCTGGCAAATGCACGCGTCGCTCGCGCAAAGGAAGAACTTGCTGAAAAGGAGTCTCAACTCGCAACCGGCGAAATTACCAGTGACGAACTGGAATCAATGAAAACCGCGCTGGCACAATTAACTGAAGCCGCGCAAGTCGCAACGGCGAAACGTGAGCGCGCCGAGCTTGAGGCCGCAGAGGCAAACTTACGCCGCCAGCAAAAGCTCCTAAAGCTCGGCATCGCAGGAAAATCCGATGTTATGCAGGCGGAAGAAAAACTTGCCGAGCTCAAGGCGCAGAATAAATGAGGCGATTGCACGTGAATTGTAGGGCGTTTCTGTGAAACGCCAATCGGATAGAACTCGGCGTCTGACGCAGACGCCTACGATTCCTCCGTAGTCTATGGCTCGCCCTCCGACAGTCTCGGTGATGCTTCCATGGAATTCCCGAGTGATTTATTTCATTACTGTTTGCGTCGCGCCTCGGCGTGGCGTGTTGGCGAATTCGGACGCCTGGCAAGCTCTTTGTCAAACACTAGAGCGTTTGAATAAATGGAATACCTACTGCGTATTGATGATGCCTGATCATGTCCATTTGCTCACTGCACCGAGCGAACGCGAATTAAGTGTTGCTGCCTTTCTAAAATGGTTCAAACGCTGGTTCAACGAGCGCTATGAGTTTCCAAATCGGTGTCGATGGCAACCAGGTGGATTTGATCGGCTTCTTCGTACCTCGGAATCGATTCGTGAGAAATGGCTTTACATTCGAGAGAATCCTGTACGCGCGAGCCTTGCCACGCATTGGAAACAATGGCCGTACCGGATAGGATTTTTCGATGATGAACTCTGAACCAGGGAATCCGATTTTATCGGATCGGCGTTTCACAGAAACGCCCTACAAATTTCGTCGCAGGTCAATATCCAGCCGCCATCCCGTCCTTGCGTGATTCGCTTGCACCCACGTAGACGCGTTGGCCGTCGTGCACTTCGACTCTGATCGCCTGGTAACCACCATAGCCACCGACGTCGAAACGCACGTCGTGACCTTTTTTGCGAAGTTCCCGTACAGTCTCGTACGGAATGCCACTCTCGACTTCAACGTAGCCGCCTGATTCAGTTATTTTTTCTCCGGTCGGTTCGTTGTCGCCTTCGTGCTGCCAGCGCGACGCGTCCCCGGCTTCCTGCACGTTTAAGCCAAAATCGATCTGGTTCGTGAGCACCTGCACGTGGCCTTGCGGCTGCATGCCGCCGCCCATCACACCGAATGCTTCCCATGGTTTACCATCTTTCATGACAAAACCAGGAATGATGGTGTGAAACGGACGTTTTCCTGGCGCGTAGACGTTCGCATGGCCCGGATCCATGGAAAAGAGTTCGCCGCGATCCTGAAACATGAAGCCGAGTCCAGGCACCACGATGCCGCTGCCCATCCCGCGATAGTTGCTTTGAATGAGCGAGACCATGTTGCCTTCATCATCAGCGGTACACAGATAGATCGTGTCACCTTGATTCAGGGCCGGATTGCCGGCCTCGACGTTCTTTGCTGCGTGATTTGGCTCGATCAACTTGCGCTGGTCAGCTGCGTAGCGTTTTGAAAGCAAACCGGCGAGCGGAATCTTCGCGAATGCTGGATCGGCGTAAAACTTCGCGCGATCGGCCCACGCGATTTTTTTCGATTCGATCATCGTGTGAAGCGTCTCTGGTGAATTGCGCCCCATCGCGCGCAAATCGAATCCTTCGAGAATGTTTAATATCTGCAGGACCGCGATGCCCTGCCCGTTTGGCGGGAGTTCAAAGACATCATAGCCGCGATAACTCGTTGAAACCGGCTCGACCCAGGTCGAGGTATGTTTCTCGAAATCGGCTTTCCGCAAAAAGCCTCCATTGGCCCGCATGAACTCGTCGATCTTGTCGGCGATCTCACCCTTATAAAAAGCATCGCGACCTTTTTCGCCAATCAGTCGTAAAGTTTTCGCGAGAGCCGGATTCTTGAAAATATCGCCCTTCGCCGGGATTCTTCCTTTTCCGTCGAGCGTATATGTCTCGATGAAAGCGCCGGGCAATCCCTTATATAGCCGTGGACTAAATGCCCAGTAATACGCGATTAGATCTGTAACGGGAAAACCTTCTTCGGCATACCGAATGGCAGGCGCAAGGTCATCACCGAATTTCAGTTTACCAAATCTTTTGTGCAACTCCGCCCAGGCATCCGCTGTTCCGGGTACGCTGATCGGCAACATGCCTGTCGGGGGAATCGTTTCACGATGCAGCTTTGCCAGTTCGGCCTTCATTTGGTCATAACTCAAACCAAGCGGTGAACGTCCGCTGCCGTTGATGCCATACAGTTTGTTTTCTTTCGCGTTATAAACGATTGCGAATAGATCGCCGCCGATTCCGTTGGAGACCGGCTCCATCAAACCGAGCGTTGCGTTTGCAGCGATGGCCGCATCCACAGCGCTGCCACCCCGTTTTAGTATATCGAGGCCGACCTCCGTGGCCGCAGGCACGCTTGTGCAGACCATTCCGTGCCGTGCCAGCACTTCCGACCGCGTGGCAAAATTCCTTCCAGTAATGCGATCGATTTGGGCGTTAAGCCGAAGACCGACAATCAGTAGACCGCACAAGCCAAAACTGAGCTTAAGCCAGCGCACCAGGCACATTAAAGCCTTCTATCTTAAAGAGTGCACTTGAATTTTAGTCTCCAGATTATATTTGATTGCTCACCACCAATGAAGATTTCATCCGACGACCAAAAAGCGATCAGTCTGATTCTGATCTGCCTGGGATTCCTGTTCTTTCTGATCGGCATCGCTGCTCACTTGAAAGCGGGTTTTCAATCGCGCGCTGAGATTTCGACGACAGGCTTCATCGCCGCGGCAATCTTCGTGGGCTTGGGTGTTCTTGTGTTTCTGTTTTCGTTTACGAAAAAGCAGAGCTGAACTAAAATTGCGGACTCCGGCGTCGCCCCCCGCTAAAAAGTGGCGGCGATCCTCCCCAGATCGCCGCCGTTCCCCACCGCTCTGAACAACTAAGTTACTGCTGCATCGCGTCGCGAAGCTCCTTGTGGGCGTTCATCATGTCTTGATGCGCCTTTTGGATAGCGTCGAACTTCTTTTGCTGGTCAGCGTTAAGCAATGGCCGGATCTGCGACAGCGAGCTGTCAATGACGCCTTTTGCCTTCTGCATCGCCTCCTGATGAATGGCGGCGAGTTGCGGTTTGGCCCCATCGAGAATCGGCTGAACCTTTGTCTGTTGATCAGCTGTCAGGTCCAACTTCTCGGTTAGATGCCGCAAGCCGAATGCACGACCGTGCCGATGCCCGGGACCGCCAGGACTAGCTTGTGCCTGCACAACAACAAAGCCGCCAAGCGCTATCGCACCCGCGGCTGCCATCGTTAATATGTTTCTTTTCATAGTCTGTTTTATTTTGTTAGTCGCGAAATATTCTTTCGCTTTCTTCAGGTGATGATCGGTCGACACTCAGACCGGTTACAATTTTTCTTTTGTTCGCCCTTTGTTTCTTATGTCAATCCGAGCGAAGTCGAGGAATCTCTCGATATAAGCCGGGACATGCCACGTGATTATAATTTTTGGATCTACATCATGACGAATCGCAACCACTCTGTCTTATACATTGGGGTGACGAACAGGCTCTCGCGGCGAACTTGGCAACACCGTGAGGGAGAGAGCGGCGGATTTGCCGCAGATTACCGATGCAAAACTGATCTATTACGAGTGGTATCGCGATATTCGCGACGCAATTGCCCGCGAGAGCCAGTTGAAGAAATGGTCCCGCGCAAAGAAAGTCACACTGATCAACAGGATGAATCCAACTTGGCGCGACCTTGGCGCGGAGGTGCTACCGGAGGGATAACTTCAAGAGATTTCTCGACTTCGCTCGAAATGACAATCAGGCGTCCGTGGACTTTGGGCGCGCAAATAAAGATTGTAACCAAAGCGCGCCCGTAGCTGTCATTGCTACTGGTGTGGATGCGCTCTCGATTACATGGATGATACTCACGCAAGTGCGCTTGTTCATGCTGCGCTCCAGCATGACGATGAGGCGGCTCGCGCACTGGTGCGACACCTCTACCCACTCGTGGCCAAAATCGTTCGCGCTCATCGCCCGCGTCGAACGGATGAAGAGGATCTTTGCCAAATGATTTTTATCAAAGTATTCCAGAAATTATCGCAATTTTCGGGCAAGGTCCCGCTGGAGCACTGGGTCTCACGTATTGCGGTCAACGCTTGCCTGAACCAAATCCACTGGGAGAAAATACGGCCCGAGCTTCGTCACGCCGATTTAAGCGTAGAAGAGCAAGCCGTGATTGAGAACCTGGCCACCTCCGCCGATGAGTTGGCTCCGGACCAGCGTTTTGCCTCGCGCCAACTCGTTGAACATCTTCTCGCTGCGCTCAAACCAGTCGAGCGGCTCGCCATCGATCTGCTATACTTCCAAGGACGTTCGGTTGAAGAGATCCGCAAAATCACCGGCTGGAGCGCGGCGCTCATTAAAGTACGAGCGTTTCGAGCGAGGCAAAAAATGAAAGAATACCTCGCCAGGATTTCGACAAAGGAAGGGGTATGAAAGATCACGAAATCGATCGGTTGTTGCGATCAGCCGCGGAGGCAGGCGACGAGATTCCGGCTGAAATGCCGTTTGGATTCGACACTCGCGTCATCGCGCTTTGGCGTGCGTTGGCTGCGAAGCCAAATGCTATTGCTTCACTGCTCCGGCGCGTTGCGCTGTTGTCGGCAGCCGTGATTGCTATTTCGACCTTGGCGGTTGTTCGCGAAATTAAACAGAGCCAGGAACAGGACAACGATTTCACGAACGAGTTCGCCATCGCGGACACGGCCATTCAGGATGAGTTTTCACAATGAATGGCGCGTTAAAGTGGAAACTGGTTGCCGGATTTCTCCTTGTATTCGTCGCTGGTGGAATCGCGGGCGCTGCTTTGGGAGGCTTGTACGCCAGGCATCTTTTCTTTGAACTTCAACATCATCCGGGACTCGTCGGCCATAGAATGAAGGAAAGGCTCCGTACAGAACTCAAGTTGACGCCCGACCAGGTCGCCAAGATTTCGCCAGTCATCGATAAAACGGCTGCGCAACTCCAGCAGGTGCGCCGCGACACTCGCCAGCGCGTCCACAAAATCATAACCGAGGCACACCAGCAAATCGCGGTCAATCTTACCGACGAACAACGGCAAAAACTTCAACAGATTGGGCGGTGGCGCCATCGTCACGGCGCGCGCGAATTCGCTCCCGAATCACCGCCCGCGGCGACGCCGTAGTCAGGGTCGACGCGCTGCGGTCGCCACAGCGACACGTCGCAGCACAGCGTCCCTAGCTTTAGAAGCGCACTCCGTTCTCGAAGAAAATACGTTCGCGCTCGACGTTCGCGCCGCGGCTTTTGAAAAGATCGCGGAGTTCCGGCGTGTAGTAATCGCCGTCGTAAAGAGGATTAAGCCCAAAAAAGATTTTTCCCCCTGGGGCGAGGTGTTGCTGCAAATCACCGAGGAAAAAATCCCACTCTGTTGTCCCCCAGCGTTCCTTCGATGGGTGATAAAGATAGAAGTTGGCCGAGAAGGCGGTGATCCAATCGAACTTCTGACCAAGATCGGGCAATGGTTCGAACGCGCTGATTCTCCAAATCACGCGCGGAACAGCGAAAAGCTCGAGCAATTCAGTAAAAAGAGTGACGTGCTCGATATCCAAACCCATTACCGAATGGCCGAGGTTTTTGGCGATGAACAGGAAAAATCCGCCACCGCAACCGAGATCGAGAACGCGTTTCGGCTCTAAACGATGGAGTTTCAAATCCTGAACCCGTTCGCGATTCAACCGCAGCCACCGCTCGATGTTCGCGTACTTGGCATATCCAGCCGTCGAATTCGCATAACGCTGCTGAATCTCTCGGACGCGTTCGTGATCGATTTTCTCCAGCATTGGTCGGAGCGGGATGCGAAAGATCGAGCGTTGCGCTCTTCGCCAGCCGCGCTGGTAGGTCAGTGGCTTGGTAAATTTGAGGATCTTTCGGGAAAGCTTCATTCAAAAATCGATGAACTGTAGGGCAACCGCTCCGGTTGCCAACCCGTAGCGAAAGCAGGCGATGCGCCCGCCTTACAATTTCTTGACGATTTCGCGGAGAAGGTGCGGACCGCGATATACGAATCCGGTGTAGAGCTGAACAAGCTGTGCGCCTGCATCAAATTTTTCGCGAGCAGATTTTGCGTCGCAGATCCCACCAGACGCGATCACCGGAATTTTTGAGTTCACAGCAATGCTCCGCATCAGCGCAGTGGATTTTTCCCGCAGCGGTGCGCCGCTCAAACCACCTTCCTCATCGAGTTCCGTCGGGACCGAGGAATGATCCAAGGTCGTATTCGTCGCGATGATCCCCGCGACTCCGTTTTCTTCACACGCTGCAAGGACCGCGTCCAATTCAATCCGCGACAGATCAGGCGAAATCTTCACCATGAGCGGCTTCACAACCGACCCCGGCTCACTGGCAATCGCGTGCAGCAATCGTGATAACGCCGCGGGTTCTTGTAGTTCCCTTAGGCCCGGCGTGTTCGGCGAACTCACATTTAATGTGATGTAGTCGGCAAAATCGCGAAGCAATCGAAATGAGTAGAGATAATCGTCGGTTGCGCGATCAAGGGGCGTCGTCCTCGATTTGCCGATATTGATTCCGACAGGAACTGCCGGCCATCGTCCGCTGTCACGCAGTCCGCGCAGCCGCTTTGCGATCGCATCGGCGCCTTCATTGTTAAATCCGAGACGATTAATTAAGGCTTGCTGCGCCGGCAGTCGAAAGATACGCGGCTTGGGATTTCCTGATTGTGCCATGGCGGTCACGGTCCCGATCTCGATGAAACCAAATCCAAGCGCCGCCCATGCCGGCAGGGCGACGCCGTTTTTGTCCAGCCCGGCGGCGAGGCCAATCGGATTCGGAAAGTTCAACCCAAACAGACTTTTTGGTTTCGACGGCGG
>JBKPOB010000062.1:0-22406 GCA_046732875.1 Verrucomicrobiota bacterium
GTGTGCTTCACCCGCATCGGGGCGCAGGTGAAATGCTGCTTCGACCGCTGCTTCAGCTAACGCCAGACGCGCGGGCGTACGGTCCAGATGAAGGTGGTAAAGCTCATCATGAACGTAAGCGAGTTCACAATAAGCCTGGAAGAACGTTGGATCGCGCGCGACAGCCTGATTTAGCAGGTCGGCTGCCCGCAACAGATTTTCTCTGTCATTAGCATCGTCATTAACTTTTTCCAAGATCAGAACGAGATTCCTAGCGCGCGTGTAGAGATCAAAGGCGATGAGGTCGCCGGTTGGTCGTCGCTCGATGGCTAGTTTTTCCGCCGGTGAGATTTTGGCTTGAAGTTGGTCAGCAATCGTCCGCGCGATTTCACTTTGAATTGCAAACAGATCGGCCACATCGCGATCGTACGTTTGCGCCCACGAGTGTGTGTCGGTGCGCACGTTGATCAGTTGGGCGTGGATTCGTAAGCGATTGCCCACGCGCTGGACGCTGCCTTCCAAAAGATGCGCGACACCGAGTTGCTGCCCGATCTCACGCGAGTTCCTCGGATTGCCGGCCTTATAATTGTTCGCAGAAGTGCGGCTGATCACCTTGAGGTCGGCGATTCTTGCCAGGTTCGATAAAATCTCGTCCTGCACGCCAGCGGCGAAGTAGGCATTTTGATTGTCGTCGCTCAGATTTTCGAACGGCAGGACAGCGACGCTTTTCTCGGGAGTCACGGCTGGCACCGATGAAATTCTGCCAGCTGGGACCGACAAATCGGCCGAGCGGTAGCGAACGAAAAAGAAAGCGCCGAGCCCGGCAAGGACAATCGCTGAAATCGCCGCCACCAAAAGCCAACTCGTCTTCGTGCGTGGCGAATGTCGGCCGGCTGTTGTGAGCGCTTGGGCCCCACTGGAAACCGATGTCACAGATTGCGCGTGTGCTGCATTGGCTTGGGAAACGGGTTCGGTCGCGTGCTCCGTTACCTTGGCAACAAATCGATAACCCCGACCTGGGACGGTCACGATATAGTTTTGTGAGCCGGGCGTTTCGCCGAAGACCTGCCGGAGTTTCGAAATCGCCTGCGCCAGGTTGTTTTCCTCGACAATGGAATCAGGCCAGACCGCTTCCATGATCAATTCTTTGTCCAACAGACGACCCCTATGCTCGACCAGATAGCGCAGAGTTCCAAAGACCCGCGGCGTCAGCGGCACCTCCGTTCCGTCGCTCTTTAAAAGAAGACGTTCCTCCAGATCCAGACGGAAGTCGCCAAACGCAAGCACGTTCGAAGACTCTGCTTTCATTCAAGGTTCACAAGAATTTCAGGGAGATTTCATACCCGCCTAAAGACTTTCATAACCGCGACCGACATCTTCCACCACGCGCAACTTCGGTTCCGAACCGCACCTGCGCAGAACGAAACAAAAACCCACAAAAACAGTAAATCAAAAACATAAGTAAGGACAAGAAAATGAAAAAGCACTTCAAAGAAAAACCAGCGAAACCTATCAGGATAAAGATTGTCGCGGTTGTGCTCGCCTGCGTGGCGGTTGTTTCCGCCCCTAACACCTTCGGCGTTGTTCCCTCGCCGGACGGCGGCTATCCCAACTTCAACACCGCAGAGGGAGACAAGGCCCTTTTCAGCCTGACGACCGGCGTCGGGAACACGGCGGTTGGCTGGTTTTCGCTTCAAAGCAACACAGAAGGTCAGTTCAACACGGCCATAGGGGCTGGGACGCTCCTCGCCAACATCGCAAATGAAAACACGGCCACCGGTGCTGGGGCGCTTTTGAGCAACACCACGGGCTTGTTTAACACAGCCCATGGGGCGTCTGCGCTTTTTAGCAATACGGACGGCAGTGCCAACACTGCCAATGGTGATCAGGCCCTCTTTAGCAATCTCACCGGCCGAGATAACACAGCAAATGGTGTTAGCGCGCTATTTAGCAACACCACGGGCAATGGCAACACGGCCGGCGGTGTTCAAGCGCTCTTTAGCAACACCGAAGGCTTTGAGAACACGGCCAACGGCACGTTTGCCCTTTTTAACAACATCACCGGTAGCGACAACACGGCCAACGGGTTTCAAGCGCTCTACAACAACACGACCGGTATCCACAACACGGCCACCGGTGCCGACGCGCTCTTCAACAACAATGAAGGCGATTTCAACACGGCGACTGGTGGCCTCGCACTCGCTTCCAATATCAGCGGTAGCGAGAACACTGCCACTGGCAATTTGGCGCTCGCCCTCAACACCGACGGTGACGACAACACGGCGACGGGTGCTTCGGCGCTCGCCAGCAACACCAGCGGCACGAATAACACGGCCACCGGCGCGATGGCGCTATTTAACAATACGACCGAAGGCTTTAACACCGCCACAGGATCCGGTGCGCTTTTTAACAACACCACCGGCGCTGCCAATACGGCTAACGGTTATCAGGCCCTCTTTACCAATGGCACGGGCATCGGCAACACCGCAATCGGCGATCAGGCCCTCTTTAACAATGCTACCGGGAACTTCAACACAGCTTTGGGCACTCAAGCCGGAACAGGCGTTACCACGGCCGATAACGTTATCTGTATCGGGCACAATGGTCAGAACCTGCCCCACAGCTGCTATATCGGTAACATTCGAGGGGTAGCAACGGCAAACGGCGACGCCATTCCAGTCGTAATCGATTCTCTCGGCCAGCTGGGCACAACGAGTTCCTCGCGCCGCTTCAAGAAAGAGATCAAAGTGATGGATAAAGTCAGTGAAGCCATCCTGGCCCTGAAACCAGTGACGTTCCGCTACACGAGCGACAAAACAAATACGCCGCAATTTGGTTTGATCGCTGAGGAAGTTGCCGAGGTGAATCCCAATCTGGTGGTACGCGACAAGGACGGCAAAATCTACACCGTGCGCTACGACGCCGTGAACGCGATGCTGCTCAACGAATTCCTCAAGGAGCATCGCAAGGTCAAGCAGCAACAAAATGAAATTGAGAAACATGAAGCGACTCTCGCTGAGTTAAAGTCAACGATTGCTAAGCAAACGAAGAGCTTGCAGTCGAAGCTGGCGGAACAAACAGTGCAAATCGAAGCCCTGGCATCGGGGGTTCAGAAGGTGACCGCCCAATTCACTGCAGCGAGCCCGTCCCATGGCGGACTTGTCCGCCGACGCCGTTGGCCTGAATTGCCCAGACAATGAGCAGGTTCGTCACAGGACGAATCCGCCGTGGCGGACCGGCAACGCGGCTGGTAATCAATCCATAAACTTATCGAGAAGGGAACTCCTATGCTTGATCAAATCGGCTTCGGACTTGAGTTTTCGCGTCTAAACCGGTATTCAAAATTAAGTCTAAGCCGAAAGGTCTTATGCCACTCTTAAAACCAGACCCAACGTTTTATCCTTCACCACGGCTGGCGATGCAGGCGCCACCGGAGAAATATGCATTTGTCGCGGCGCTTAATCCGCCCGGAAGCAAACTCAACGACGCGCTGCTGGTTGTGGATGTTGATCCGGACTCGCGCACCTTCGGCCGGCAGGTGGGTGAGGTTAAGATGCCAGAATTTGGTGATGAGTTGCACCATTTCGGTTGGAACGCATGCAGCTCCGCGCTTTGCCCATATGCGCCGCATCCACACGTCGAGCGCCGTTACCTGGTTGTGCCGGGGCTGCGTTCCTCACGTATTCACATCATCGACACCAAGCCCAATCCGCGAAAACCGAAGATCGTCAAAGTGATCGAGCCTGAAGAAGTTTTTGCGCGCGCCAATTATTCACGTCCGCACACAATTCACTGTGGGCCAGAAGGCATTTACGTGAGCGCCCTCGGAGCGCCCAATGGGGACGGCCCTGGGGGTATTTTCATGCTCGATTGTGAAACGTTCGAGATTCTGGGTCAATGGGAGGTGAACCGGGGCCCGCAATTTTTGCACTACGATTTCTGGTGGCATCTGGGGTTCGACACGCTGCTGAGCAGCGAATGGGGTACGCCGAACATGATCGAAAACGGACTGCAACCAGACCTTCTCCTCGGCAGCAAATACGGACATCAAATGCACGTGTGGGACCTGCGTCGCCGCCGTCATTTGCAAGCTCTCGATTTAGGGAACGAACAACAAATGGTCCTCGAGATGCGTCCCGCCCACGATCCGACCAAAGCGTACGGCTTTGCCGGCGTTGTGGTTTCACTAAAGGATTTATCTGCATCAGTCTGGCTGTGGCACCGCGACAATGGAACGTGGGATTTAAAGAAAGTGATCGAAATCCCAGCCGAACCAGCCGACCCAGAAAAATTGCCAGGGATGCTCAAAGATTTCAAAGCCGTGCCGCCATTGGTCACGGACATCAATCTGTCGCTCGACGACAAATTTCTGTACGTCTCGTGCTGGGGAACAGGTGAGTTCATCCAGTACGATGTGTCCGATCCATTCAGTCCGAAGAAGACCGGTTCAGTGCGCATCGGTGGCATCGTCGGTCGGGCTCCGCACCCGAAAAATCCGAATGAGCCATTAGCCGGCGGCCCCCAAATGGTAGAAGTCAGCCGCGACGGCAAACGGATCTATTTCACCAATTCACTTTATGCCGCTTGGGACGAACAATTCTATCCCGATGGTGTGGGCACGTGGATGGTCAAGCTTGAGGCTGACCCGCAAGGCGGCATCAGATTCGACGAGAACTTTTTTATCGAGAGCAGCGACTATCGCATTCATCAGATCCGTCTCGAAGGAGGCGATTCGTCCAGCGATTCGTTTTGTTTTCCGTGAGCGACCTCTGGCCGTGGCTGGTGGTATTTGCCCTCGGCCTTTTTCACGGCTTGAACCCAGCCATGGGATGGCTCTTCGCTGTCGCGCTAGGGTTGCAGGAACAGAAGCGTGCGGCAGTGCTTCGTGCGTTGCTGCCGATCGCACTGGGGCACGCACTTTCCATTGGGATTGTAATTGTGGCTGTTCTCGTGGCTCGGATTAGCGTGCCGCATTCAACCCTGAAATTCGCCGCTGCCGCGATTCTGTTTGCGTTTGGAGTGTATCGTCTTTTTCGGTCGCGTCACCCTAATTGGGTCGGGATGCGAGTAGGTTTTGGCGATCTAACTCTGTGGTCTTTCATCATGGCATCAGCGCACGGCGCAGGATTGATGCTTATCCCGTTATTTCTCAAATCAGGCGACGCGCCGCTAGGAACAGCTGCGAGTCCAATGCACTCACACATGCATTCGGCGTGCGGTTTTGGATTCGGCAATGTCAGTTCGCCATCTCTGCTAACCGGTTCAATCGTCGTCCATACCTTTGGCTACCTTCTAGCAACCGGCTTGGTGGCGATGTTGGTTTATGAAAAACTGGGTGTCAGCCTGTTGCGACACGCGTGGTTCAACATCGATTTGTTCTGGATGCTGGCACTGATGATCGCTGGTCTCTTTATCCTCTTTCTTTAAATCGTGACGACGCGTTGTTTAGTCAGATTTTGAGTTTGTCATGTGCAGATTCCTGCCAGCGGTGAATCTCGTCGCTAAGACGAGAAATTACGGACCGGTATTGTCTAGCCCCATAAAGATTGCGCGTCTCCGACGGATCGTCGTTCAGGTTGTACAATTCATTCAAGTCCTTGTCGCGCACACAAAGCTTCCATCCATCTGGAGTAACAATCGTCCGAGTATATTCTTCGACCGCGCGTTTTACCATACGCCGCCGAGCCAGTTTGGTGCCTTTCTTTATTTTGGTCCGGTTTGGCGCCCATTCCAGAAACACGTTCCGCGATGTCACTGCTTCGTCGTTAATTAACGGCAGCAGACTTTTGCCGGCGCACTGGGGATGATTCGGCTGGCCAAGCAGGTGGAGCAACGTCGGCACGAAATCAATGTGACTGATTCGCTGCTGAACGGCTTTGGCGCGTGTTTGACCCGGAAGCCTAACCAAAAAAGGGACACGCGTAGCTTCTTCGAACATTGTTTCTTTTCCGAAAAGATGATGCGCGCCCAGGCTATCGCCATGATCGCTCGTGTGCACAACAATTGTACGGTCAGTCAAACCAGATCGTTCCAGGCAGGCAAGGATGGCGCCGATGCTTTGATCCACCAGCGTAACAAGGCCGAGATAACGCTGCTTGATACCTCGATATTCCTCAGCGGTAACGCCAAAAAACAATTGGGCGGGCAAACGCTCGCGATCAAGGAGAGCTTCCGCTTGCTGCCATTCTCGCATCAACCGATAGCGCAGCGGAATATCTTCACTCTCAGGAAGATTGGCCGTCGCGTCGAGTTCGATCTCGTCAAGCGGATGCTCATCGTTGAGCGGGCCGTTGTAAGGTGAATGTGGTTCTACAAAACCAACAACAAGAATGAAAGCATCGCTCTGATGTTTTTCGATGAACTCACAAGCGCGATTCTCGAGAAACTTTGGTCTCAAGAGTTCGATCGGCAAATTGCTGATCGCTAACTCTGAGAATCGTCCGTTTGGCTTGTCGGGCGTGATGCCTTTTGAGACGAGAAAATTTGTGTAGTCGCCGTGATCATCGGTGGAAACCCATTCCTCAAATCCTCGTCCGATCGGTCCCGCCTCACCAAGATGCCATTTTCCGATGTATGCCGTGCGATAGTCTTTGTCTGCCATCAACTCAGGGAAAACAAGAAATCGCCGATCCAGTGGCACGCTGTTTCGCGTGCAGCCATTGATGTGCGGCCAGGTGCCTGTCATCAGTGAGGAACGTGAAGGCGTACAAACGGGATGAGTGACGTAGGCGCGCTCGAAGACCACCGATTCAGAGGCAAGCTTGTTCAGATTCGGTGCATGCACATTTACGCCGCCGTAACATGCGATTGTGTCCGCCCTTTGTTGGTCCGGCAGAAAAAGAATCAAATTGGGCTTTCGCTGTGCAGCCATAGTTTGCGAGGTCACGCACTAAATCAGCCCTAGGCAATCTCTGCAATCGTCTAACTGTAGCGGCGGTCTATGACCGCCGTCGGCGCTCGCAGAGCGCCGCTACAGCCGAATGGCACGCGAGAAGTTTAAGCGCTCGCCCGAGCAATTCTTTTCCCGGCGCAATCTTGTGCCATGGCGACGCGCCTGAGGGATGAGGAAGCGGGATCACGTCGAAGCAATGCCCTACCCGCTCAACACGAAATCTGCGGCCGATCACTTCTTCTAATTTCGCGCAGTCGACAAATTGCGCGATGGCAAGCCGTCCAACAGGAATAATGAGACGCGGTCGTAGAATTTCGATTTCACCATCCATCCACGAAGCACAATTGCGAATCTCGTCGGGAGCCGGAACACGATCTGTGCCGCCAGAATTCTTTCCCGGAAAACAGCGGCAGACTGCCGCGAAATAAATTTTTGATCGAACCGCGGCTTCGTTCATCCCGCACGATTCTTCGAACCAGCGAAAGAGTGTTTTACCGGCCGTATGCGCAAATGGCCTTTGCAAAACCGGTTCCCGCGGGCCGGGCGCCTGACCAACAATCATGACGTCGCTCACGATTGCGCCGCCGGAGACAGGCGTCGATTTCATTCGCGGGCAGCGGCGACACTTGAGCAGCGCCCTAACGTGTTGATCGAGTCGAGTTCGGATAGCTGTTGTAGCCACGGCCCTGTCCCGCCGTTCGCACACAGCCCGAGATTGCGCAACCCAAGACGGGCCACAGGACCGTGGCTACAGCGCTTGAAACTTTATCAGCGGCGGAAAATCGAAAACAGCAGGCTCAAAAGAATACTGAGGATGATGCAGGTGACGATTGGAAAGTAAAACGCAGAATGTCCGCGCTCGATCCGGATGTCGCCTGGTAATCGTCCCAGCCACTTCGGGGCAAACCCGCCCCACATCACCAGTCCTACCAGCGTGACGATCACACCAATGATCGCGACGAATTTGCCTAGCTCACGCATCATCCAAAAAGTTGCGCGAATCGAGCGGAGGCACAAGCTTGAGGGCGAATGCCTGTACAATTCCGAGATTATTACGAGACACTCGGGGTGCCGAAAACGGCGACCGAAGATGAGATTCGCAGCGCTTTTCGCAAGCTGGCGCGCAAACATCATCCCGACGTCGCCAAGGACAAAAAGGCTGCCGAAGAAAAATTTAAGGAGATCAACGAAGCGTATGAAGTTTTAGGCGATCCAGAGAAACGCAAGAAGTACGATCAACTCGGCGCCGATTGGAACAGACCGGGTGGATTTCAGCCACCGCCACAATGGGGACCGCAACCGCCAGAAGGCGGATTTTATCAATGGGGCGGCGATGGCGGTAGAGTTCAATTCGAATTCGGTGGGACCGGATTCAGTGACTTTTTCGAAGCGTTCTTCGGTGGCGGCCGCGGCCGCTCGGCATTCGGCGGATTCGGCGGGCGCCAGGCAACGGCCGAACGCGGAGCCGATGTCGAGGCCGACATCATGGTCACACTGGAAGAAGCGCTGAACGGATCGACGCGTACGGTCTCGCTGCGCCGGGCAGGCTCCAACAAAGTTGAAAATTATCAGGTCAAAATCCCCCGTGGCGTCCGCGAAGGCCAGCGAATTCGTTTGGCTGGCCAGGGCGAAGCCGGTGTGCGTGGCGGAAAAAGCGGTGATCTGTTCCTGCGTGTTCGGCTTGCGCGCCACCCGGATTTTTCAGTCGAGGGGAGCGATTTGATTCATGAAGTCAAGATCGAACCGTGGCGGGCGGTGCTTGGCAGCGAATTACTTGTGCCCACTCTAGAAGGAAAGGTGCGCCTGAAAGTTCCGGCGGGAACGCAAGGCGGTCAGCGATTTCGGCTTCGAGAACGGGGTCTGCCCGGAGTCTCAGGAAAGCGTGGTGATCTCTACGTGGAGGTTCAAATTAATGTTCCGAAGAAACTGACCGAACGCGAGAAGGAGATCTGGAGCGAGTTAGCAAAGTTGCACGGCGGGTAGACAATTGTCATGTCGAGCCCTTCGACTTCGCTCAGGACAAGCTCCGTCGAGACATCTCTGGATATTGTCTTTTCTGCTCGACGCCATTCTGAGTAACAATTACAGATTCCTCGACTTCGGTCGGAATGACAAACTCATGAAAATTTCTCTTGGCTGCGATCACGCAGGCTTTCGTTACAAGGAAAAAGTCAAAGAACTGCTGGGCACGCTTGGTCACGAAGTAAAAGACTTCGGAACATTCAGCGAAGACCCCGTGGATTATCCCCTCTTCATTCGCCCGGCGGCAGAAGCGGTCGCGAGCGGCGAGTGTGAGCGCGGTATCGTGTTTGGCGGCTCGGGAAATGGCGAAGCCATGGTGGCTAATAAAGTTCACGGTGTTCGCTGCGCCCTCTGCTGGAGTGAAGAATCGGCGCGTCTTTCACGGCAACACAACGACGCCAACGTTCTTTCCATGGGCGAACGTCTGATTCCGGAGGATCTCGCGCTGAAAATTGTGCGAACCTGGGTGGAAACAGGTTTCGACGGCGGCCGGCACGAGCGACGCGTGGCAATGTTAAACGCGATGTAGTGGGGCGGTTCACCTGAACCATCCACGGACGATTGAAGTCAATCGCCCCACCTGATCAATCGGTCAGCGCAGACCGCAACAAGAAAAACCGCGCTGACGAACGCGTTGCTTTGAAAAAAAGCACGATTGATCCCGGCGATATCGAGCTTCTCGGTTTTGTGTTCGTAAAACAGCGCTGCCGCTATCAGCGGCATTGACCAGTAATAAACCGGGCCAAGCTGCGCCGCGACGCCGAAAGTGATGAGTGATACAAATGTGAGAAGGTGCAATAACTGCGCCAGGCGAAGACTCTGCACGATCCCGAGTTTCACGACCAGCGACCGAATCCCTTCGCGCCGATCGAAATCGTAATCCTGCGTCGCATAAATGAGATCAAACCCCGCAACCCAGCAAATTACGCCGGCCGCGAGTATGACCGGAGCAAGATCGATCCGACCAGTTTGCGCGATCCACGCGCCAATGGGCGCGATAGCCAGCGCGAGGCCGAGAAAGAAATGCGTTGCGCTCGTGAATCGTTTTGTGAGCGAATAGAAAAAAATCAGCGCCAGAGCAACGGGCGCGAGGACTAAAGTCAATCGATTGATTGCCGCCGCCACCAAGAGAAAGCCGCCAGAACTGAGAGCCAGCAAAACGATTGCTCCTGACTTGGAGACAAGCAGATGCCGCGAAGCCGTGCGGGGATTGCGCTGATCGAGCGACCAGTCAACAAGCCGGTTGAAAAGCATCGCAGCAGTGCGCGCGAAAACCATGCAGATCACAACCAGAACCAAAATTCTCAACGACGGCCAACCGTTCGCGGCCACAATGAGCGCACCAAGAGCAAATGGTAACGCAAAAATTGTGTGCGAAAAACGAATCAGCCGCAAAAAACGCGACACCGCTCCGCCCACTCCAATTTCCTCCCCTGATTGATGCATGCCGAAAGACTTGTACGGAAGACAGCGAAGGTAACGAAAACCATAATTGCGTTGCGAGCCTGATCGGCGCGCCCGGCGGTCGCGCCTACCTTTCCGGGTTAACCGGAAAATGTTTGTTCTTAAGATTTTCCGGGACCTGTTTCGTTTGTTCCATTTCGATTCTCTCGGTCGCAGCATTCAGCTCATCGTACGCTTCCCGGCTTTTGGCTGCACGACACATGTAAGCCGTGGCATGCGCGAGAGGAATTCGCGCTTCAGGCATTCCGACAAATTCCACTGCCTGCTGCGTCGCGATCGCGAGCCGTAATGCATCGGGGTCGGCCAGACCGATGTCTTCGCTTGCAAAAATCACAATGCGCCGTGCTATGAAACGAAAATCTTCACCGGCATGCAGCATTTTCGCGAGCCAGTACATCGCGCCTTTTTCGTCTGATGCGCGCATGCTTTTAATGAACGCACTAATCGTGTCGTAGTGCGCATCGCCTGCCCGGTCGTACACGACTGCTTTTTGTTGAATACTCTCTTCGGCAACCTGAAGCGTAAAATGAATTGCGCTGTCATTTCCTTTTGGCGGCGTAGTGAGGACTCCGATCTCAAGTGCGTTTAAACATTTGCGCGCGTCACCGTCGCTAAGCTTCGCGAGATGTCGCCGCCCGCCCTTGTCCATCTTCACGTTGTAATTTCCAAGTCCGCGCTCTTTGTCGGCCAACGCGCGATCGATTAACAGCTCGAGTTGCTCGACTGTGAGCGGCTCAAGTCGAAAAATCTGCGAACGCGATACCAACGCGCTATTTACATAAAAGAACGGATTGTAGGTGGTCGCGCCGATGAGACGGAGAGTCCCTGCCTCGACGTCCGGCAAAAGAATGTCTTGCTGAGCCTTGTTGAAATGATGGATCTCATCAACGAACAGGATCGTCTTTCGCCCGGACGTGCGCAGACGATTTGCGGCCGCGGCGATGACCCGGCGCATTTCGGCAACATTGCTTTCCACGCCGCTGATTCGAATGAATTTTGCGTGCGTCATCTCCGCGATGATCCGAGCCAGCGTGGTCTTGCCGCTGCCAGGTGGCCCGGAGAAAATCACTGAAGGCAAGCGATCGGCTTCGATGGCGCGGCGCAAGAGCTTGCCCGGCGCCAAAATATGCTCCTGGCCGACAAGTTCATCGAGTGATCGCGGACGCATGCGCGTCGCAAGCGGCGCATTATCGGTGCGCTCGATTTCGCCGCCTTCCTTATCCTCGAAAAGATCCTGCACGAGGGAAATTACCGCTTGAACCTACGGTCTGCACCAGATTTCCAGATATGCCTGCGTCGCGATCTTGAGATAGCTCAATGCGCCAGCTAAGCTTGAAGGCGCAAGCATGAAACGCATTCTTGTTCCGATCGATTTTTCCGATGTAACACCGATGGTGATCGATCTGGCCCGACAACTCGCCAAAGCTCTCGATGGGGAGATCGATCTTGTTCACGTAAAGGAATTCACTGCGGCCACGGCGCAAGGTACCCTCGGCTACGGCCTTGCGGGAATGCCCGAGCTTGCGCCGATGTCAGGCGTGCCCTTTCCCGGCTTTGAACCGATGCCGGAAACAATCGCAGAGGATGAAGGTCAGAAGTCGAAGCTCGCCAAATGGCAGGAAGAGATAGCTCAGGACGGTATCAAATTCAGTTTACATGAGCCGGCGGGCACAGTGGCCGAGAAATTTTGGATCAGGCCGATGAGCTCAATGCCGATTTGATTGTAATGGGCACGCACGGGCACGGCGCGATGTACAACTTCCTGGTAGGAAGCGCCACTAAAGGCGTGTTGAAACGCAGCACTCGCCCCGTGTTACTTGTGCCGAGGCGCAAACCTTAATAACAGAATTTCAACGTCCAATTCAGATAGTTGACCGTTCGATGTTGGGCGTTGGACGTTCGACGTTGGGCGTCTTCCCTCATTCTAAGATCTCGGGCGACCGCCTCTCACGGAGATTGCGGCTTGCCTTGCCAAGGCCGGATAAGCGAAAAGCCGATGGATGAAATTCCTGAACGCGCCACGTCAGCCATTTGTTGGTTTGTCGCTCATGGCTGCAGCAGGAATTATCATCGCGGACGTCTTTCCCCTTTCTGATGCGACTTTGACGGCGCTGACAATCGTCCTGGCAATCTGCATTGTCATCGTCGCGTGGAGACCCATGCTGCCGGCGACTTATGGCATCGCCGGAATTGGCTTTTTCCTCGTCCACAACCTCGAGACGAGTAACACGGAAGGTCAGCAACTTGCTGGTGAACTTGGCGGCCGGCCACGAGTCGTCACAGCAACGGGATGCGTCATCACCGCGCCAAAGATTGCGCCCACTGGATTTGCGACGTTCCTGCTAAGGCTCAAATCCATCGAATTCGAAGGCCAGACTCGATCCACGCGCGCTGTCTGGCAGGTCCGTTGGAAAGGCGCTCCGGAATTTGGTGACGAATTGAAGCTGTTCGGAATCGCCGAAGTCATCCCCCCGCCGCGAAATCCAGGCGAATTCGATATGCGCGCTTACCTAGCGCGTCACGACGTGCGCCGCCTTTTGTTCGTTCGCTATCCGGAGGACGGCGCGCTGATTCGACACGGCGGTGGCAACCCGATTCTACGTCTGGCGCAGAACTCGCGCGCATGGATGCAAAACGCCATTTGTCGCGATCTGGAGAACGCGTCCGACGTGCAGCGTTTTCTTAGTGGCATCGTTCTTGGCATTAGGCACGAAACTCCGGAGGACATTGAGGAGCCATTTCAACAGACCGGCACTATTCACCTTTTTGCTGTTGCCGGTCTGCACGTAGGAATTGTGGCAGCGCTTTTGTGGATGCTGGCCACGGTCGCACGGCTGTCGCGCAAGTGGGCGGCAGCATTCATCATTCCATCGCTCTTCTTTTACGCGGCGATCACCGGATTGCACGTTCCCAGTGTGCGTGCGGCCGTAATGGCTTCTATTCTGGTCGGCGGCTTATTGTTCGAACGGAAGGCTTTCGTCCTAAACAGCCTCGCTGCGGCGGCGTTCTTTCTTCTCTGCTGGGATACGAACGAACTTTTTGCAACAGGGTTTCAACTCTCCTTTGCGGTTGTGGCTTCCATCATATTGTTTGCCGATCCATTTGCCGGATTTTTGCAGCACTGGACCGCTCCCGATCCTTTCTTGCCACGCAGCCTGTTGCGCGGTCCGCGACGTTGGATGCACGCTGGCTTCGAATGGCTCTGCCGCGGAACCGGCGTTTCCCTCGCGGCATGGATTGGTTCGTTGCCGTTAGTGCTCTGGTATTTTTACATCGTCACACCGATTTCTTTGGTGGCGAATTTGATTGTCGTGCCGATTGCATTCTTCATTCTCGCGATCGCGCTTCTTTCTCTTCTTTCAACGCCACTTCTTCCGGGGCTTGCCATGATCTTCAACAATGCCAACTGGCTTTTGGCACAGGTTGTGATCGGAATCGTGCAATTCCTCGCACATGTTCCCGGCGGCCATTTTTACGTCGAACATCCACATTGGCCCGAAAAGCTCATCGCAAAGGTCACAGTCCTGGACGTCGGCTCCGGCGCAGCTGTTCACTTGCAAACCGGAGGCGCGAACTGGTTGTTCGACTGTGGGAGTGATCGAACCTACCAGCGAGTCGTCCGTGAGTATTTGCACTGGGCTGGTGTGAACCGGCTTTCCGGCGTACTGCTTACTCACGGCGACGCAAACCACCTGGGTGGCACGGCGCAATTACTGGAAGATTTTCCTCCAGTCCGAGTCCTGGATAACCCGGCACCTGATCACTCTGCGGTTCACAGGCGATTGCAACGTTTGTTTCAGGAACGCGGAATCAAACTGGATAATCTGGCTGCGGGAGACAGCTTCGAGCTCTCGCGGGACGTGACCGCCCAGGTCCTCTTTCCCCCACCGAACTTCAGCTCAACGATCGCTGATGATCAAGCGCATGTCGTGCATCTGTTGGTGGCGCCGACGACCCGAATCTTGTTCATGTCGGACAGTGGAATCAAGACCGAACAGGCATTGCTGGTCAGTCATTTTAATCTCCGAAACGACATCATCATTAAAGGTCAGCATCATTCAGGAGAATCCGGCTCTGACGCCTTCCTCGACGCCGTGCAGCCCCGTCTGATCGTTGCGACTTCACGAGACTTCCCCGGCTACGAGCGAATTAGCGACACCTGGTCAGAGAATTTGCAACAACGCGGCGTTAAACTCTTTCGCCAGGATGAGACCGGCGCAGTGATTCTGCGATTTCGCAAAGACGGCTGGGAAGCACAAAACTATTTTACGGGCG
Source organism: Verrucomicrobiota bacterium (assembly GCA_046732875.1). Lineage (GTDB taxonomy): Bacteria > Verrucomicrobiota > Verrucomicrobiia > Chthoniobacterales > UBA10450 > Udaeobacter. The sequence continues at coordinate 14,633 of JBKPOB010000062.1, forward strand.
AAATCTTTCGCAGTCCCAGCCAGTGAATAGGCGCGCCTTTTTCCCGGAAAATGCGTCCGAATTTGCTCTGCGGTAGATCGACGTCAGCGTTACCGATTACAAAACAGGAATTTGCTTCGGCGATTTCTTTGATTTTTCCAAAGTAATCAACGTCATCTGTCGCAATATAGATGCTCCTGTTTTTCCGGAGCGCGGTTTGAATCGAGTCGAGGAATTCCGGAGTTACAATCCGCCGTCGATGATGACGGCGTTTTGGCCAGGGATCCGGAAACAACAGGTAGAATCTTTCTACCGATTCGGGCGACAAGAGATAACGTACTGCGTAGAAGCTTTCGATCCGCAACAGCCGCACATTATCCAGTGCAGCGGCTTTACGCGCCGCAGTGCGCACTCGATTCAGCAACCGTTCGATCCCCAGAAAATTTTTGTCCGGCATGCGCTGCGCCAGCGCACAAAGAAACGAACCATCGCCGCAGCCAAGGTCGATATGCAAAGACGCAGTGCGTCCGAAGATCTTATCGAAATCAAGGCGGTCAGTTAGCGAATCAAGCTCGATTACTCGAAAAGGGACGTGCCTGCGGTGAGCTAAGCTACCCTCATCCGCAGGCACGCTGAGGAGAAAGTGAGTCGGGAACCAATCCAAGAATTCCAATGAACGGGGAGACAATGTGGAAGGAAGCGTGGCTGTTTTGCTGATTTGGTCTCGCCCGCATTGAATTTACCTTGAACTCGTTTATGACGATCGGCCTATCAATGGCAAGCAAAAAATTGGCTGAGTTATTCACAACGCGCTGATTGAGAAGCTGTCTAATATCGAAGCTATGAAGCGAACACTTACTCATTTGCTCCGCTACGCGATGATTACTGCATGCACTATCGCAAGCAGCCAGGGACAAAATTCCTCTCCTGTCGAAACCAAGACCGCCACTTTTGCGGGCGGTTGCTTTTGGTGCATTCAACCCGCGTTCGACAAGGCAAAAGGTGTCATCAAGACAGTGGTAGGCTATTGCGGCGGAACAGAGCCGAACCCGACTTACGAGCTCGTTTCATCGGAAAAAACCGGCTACCGCGAGTCGATCCAAATTACGTACGATCCGGTGAAAATCTCCTACGATCAGTTGCTCGACATCTACTGGCGGCAAATCGATCCCACTCAGGTGGACGGACAATTTACTGATATCGGGCCCAGCTATCGCGCGGCCATTTTTTATAGCAACGATGACGAGAAAAAAATCGCGGAGGCTTCAAAGGAGAAGCTTGCGCGCTCGGGCAAATTCAAGAAACCCATCGTCACCGAAATTCTGCCGGCGATGAAATTTTACCCGGCCGAGGCGTACCACCAGAAATACTACCAGCAGAATCCGGAACATTTTGAAGCATTCGAGGAGGGGTCTGGCCGGGTTTCGTTTCAGAAGAAAACGTGGGGCAAAGAGCGCTAGGATCACGTCAGCGCAGGACAGGCCGAGCTATTACGGCGGTCACAGACCGCCGCTACAAAACTAGACAATCTGCACACCTTCAGTCGCAGTTCGTTTAGCGTACAGATCGCTGAGGCGTCTTGTTATCGGACCGACCTGGCCATCTCCGATTTGGCGATTGTCCAGCTTGGTGACCGCGGCGAGCTCGCCCATTGTGCCTGTGCAGAACATTTCATTGGCACTGTAAATATCGACGACCGACAGATCCGTCTCGACACAACGAATTTTTTCCGCCGCACAAATCTCCATCACCGTCGCCCGCGTAATTCCCTCCGGACAGGCCACAACGTGACTGGTCGCCAGATCGCCGCTTGCTCGCGATTTATCGGAGTTGCGGACAATGAAGACGTGCGTGGCGTTCGTTTCCGCGAGAAAACCGCGCGTATCGAGCATCAAGGCGTCGTCCGCTCCGGCGTTGTTTGCTTCGATCTTTGCCAGAATCGAATTGAGCAAATTCGCGTGATGAATTCGCGCATCGAGAACCTCGCGCGGCGGGCGGCGGATTTTGCTCGTAATCAAAGTCAGACCCGTTTTCGCGTAAACTGGCGCCTTGTGCTCAGCGAGCACGATCAATGTTGGCTCGCCCTGATTCAGACGCGGATCCATCCCAGACGTGATCTTCACGCCGCGGGTGAGCGTGAGGCGAATATGCACGGCGTCACTCATCTTGTTTGCCGCGAGCGTCCGTTTGATCTCCTCAATGATCTTTTCGCGTGGCGGAATTTCGGCAAACGACAAAGCGCGCGCCGAACGCTCCAGCCGGTCGAGATGTTCGTGGAGTTTGAAAATCCGGCCGTTGTACAGGCGTAATCCTTCCCAGACCGCATCCCCGCCCTGTACGGCGGAATCAAACGGACTGATCCCAGCCTTATCGCGGTGCACGAGCTGACCGTTGATATTAACAATAAGATTGCGATTTCGCTTATCGAATTTCTGAAGCATGAGTCAACAGAGCTAACCACGAATGGACACGAATAAACACGAATTTTCAGTGTAGCCGATATTCGTATAACCTGAGGTAGCACTCGCGACAGCGATCGTGAATTTCCCGTAGATGCGCGGGCACTTTGCCGTCACTCGAATGATATGGTTGAAACGAGGTCGTCTTTGCCACTTCACCGTACCAGTGCTTAGCCCAAATCCCGTCTGTCTCACGCAATCCTGGCGGCCACGAAAGCATTGAGTGGCTGAAGTCGACGCCGATTGCCTCACAAAGCAGGCGCAATATTCGTTCAGGATTTTCCAACACGTCTTTTGCATCGACGACTGGTGGGACTGACGTCGTCTCACCGCGGACAAAATCAAAGATCTCCGCTTGCTGCATAAAGCCCAAGTCCGGCAGCTCTGGATCCTCTCGCTTTTTGATGTATGAAGCGATGACCTCGCGCGGGTCGCGAATTAGAAAACAATTCGTGACTGCGCTGAGCCATTCGCGGTCCACCTCCGGCAAAAGATGGTGCGCCATTTGTTTCTGAAAAAAAATCCGTTTGTCGTTCGGGATCGAACCCGTCAGTTGCGCAACAACTTTTCGCCAATCGGTCTTGCCCGAAGCAATCACTTCCTCCGCGCCAGGATGCTCCTTGCCGGTTGCGTTCAAGTAATAAGCATAAAACGGCTCGTCGATAACAAATGTATCGGCCCGATTACCCCACGCGCGCATCATGGCAGTTGAGATATTTCGCGGACCCGACCACATGGCGATGCGGACCGGTTGAATCATCGACAAAGAATCTTGCGCAGCTGGACAAATTGCCAGCCGGAATTGATTTCTTCGATGTTCTCAGGATCGCTCGAATGAGCGATCTAACTCTTGGCGAAAATGCCTAGCAGCGGCCGGCGAGACGGTGTCTTAGAGCGGAAATCGCTCGCGAAACCGTTCTCGGTGCGGATCTCGACGTGACCAGCCGCTCGTTTGGCACCATAGACCAACACCGCGCCAACCGGCGCCTGGTACGGATCGGTCACCGGGAGTTTCTTGAATCCGTAATTATTTACCAGCTCTTGAGCGGCTTGTTTTGCCAGAGTCGTTTGGGGGCGGGATTTCACCACGCCAGCAGCAACAAGCGCTTCTTTTACGTAATGCCAGCACTTGGAAAGTGAGTGTGCCCGCGCACGTTCTTCTGCAATGGTCGCGGCTCGACGCAGCTTCGGATCGATATTTGAATTGTTGCCGAACGGCTTCACCATCTTCTTCGGATAATATTTGTCCACGACCTCAATCGACTGCTTTTTACCCGAGGCATCTGTGTACCCAAACTTGGGCTTAGGCGCCGAAAAATTCAGCGCCGCAGCCGGACGCGGATAAAACGTTACGCAACAAAGGCCGACGATAAAATAGGGGGTTATTTTTCGCATAAAGCGCGCGTCCTATCGATGAAATCGACTGCCCATGCAACTGATTTTTTTTACAAAAACGTAATTTTTTTCGGTTGACAATTGCTCAATGCGGACAGGTCACGACAATAGCGGTTTCAGCCGGGATTTCTGAGCCGATGATTGTAGCCATCGACCTGTGGTCGGCTGAGCCCGACGCCTTGTTTTGGGCTCGCAATACGGCCCGCAGGGCCGTGGCTACAGCGGGCTGCAGTTTCCCTCATACTACCTTACAAAGACGAGACGAATTCAACCATTCTTTGGCGCGTCTTCGCGTCAGGCAGCCGTCCGATTCCTCCGCTCATATTATCTTCAAGATGGCTCGGTTTGTCGGTCGCGGGAATGGCGCAAGTTACAGCGGAATTGGCCACGATCCATTTGAGGAAAAATTGCGCCCATGATCGACAATCGAATTCCGGGGCCCAATCAGGCAATGGTGTTGAGCGTGTTCGACTGAAGAGATCGCCGCCGCCAAAGGGCCGATTGACGATGACAGCAATCCGCCGCTCCTGCGCGAGCGGCAAAAGACGCTCTTCGGCTTCGCGTTCCATGAGCGAATAGTTGATCTGCACAAAATCGAGCTTTTCGCTTCGCATGATTTTTTCCACGTTTGCAAAAGCGCCGGCTTCATAATGCGTAATCCCGAGGTAACGGATCCGCCGCTGCGCCTTCCATTCACGCAATGTCGCCAACTGCGTTTCAACATCGACGAGATTATGGACCTGCATCAGATCGATTCGCTTAGCACGCAAAAGTCCCATCGAACGCTCCATTGATTTGATTCCGTTCTCGCTGCCGCGCGTCCAAACTTTCGTGGCGAGAAAAACCTTATCGCGGATGCCGAGAGTAGCCGTCAGCTCACCAATCACATCTTCGGCATGGCCATACATAGGCGACGTATCGATTACCCGTCCGCCGAGCTTCACAAAAAGCGAAAGGACAACTTCAAGCTGTCTCCGGTTGTCCGACGTAAGATCCACATCGAACGCCTGCCACGTTCCCAGGCCGATCACCGGCAGTTTTTCGCCCGACGAAGGAATTGGGCGCGTCAGCATCGCTGATGATTCGGCTTTCGCCTCCGCGGGTGCGGCCTCAATCGGCAGAAGCAAGCCTGCCGCGGTTCCACCAATCACCCGTGCAGCATCGCGTCTTGTCATCATCCCTTTGTCATTCCGACCGAAGTGGAGGAATCTCTTGCTGTTCCCTTATAAAAAATTAGAGATGTCTCAACTCCGCTCGACATGACAAACCTATGAAGCGACGCCGTTTTATCAAAACCGCCGCCGGAACCGCTCTTGCCGTAAGCGCAGGATCAGGAACACTGCTCGCAGAGAAATCCGCCCAGCCCCTGCGCATCCTTATCCTTGGCGGCACCGGGTTCACCGGACCATATCAGGTTCAGTACGCACTGAGCCGCGGCCACAAGGTTACGACTTTTAACCGCGGCAAGACGCATCCCGGAGAGTTGCCAAAGGAAGTCGAGCAATTGATCGGTGATCGCAACGGTCAGCTCGATGCCCTGAAAAATCGGCAATGGGATGTGGTCATTGATAACCCGACAACACTTCCCGTGTGGGTACGCGACGCGGCCCAAATGCTCAAAGGAAATGTCGATCGCTACATTTTCATTTCGACGATCTCGGTTTACGACGAGCCGAAGCAGCCGCTGGATGAAAACGCGCCGACAGAAAAATACGAAGGCGTCGATCCCTACAAGGAGACGATCGAAGCAGTGCGCGCGTCCGGATTCAAAACGTACGGGCCACTAAAGGCGCTCTCGGAGCAAGAAGCCGAAAAATGGTTCCCGGGAAAAACGCTGATTATTCGGCCGGGGCTTATCGTCGGACCGCGCGACGAGAGCGATCGCTTCACGTACTGGCCAGTGCGGATCGATCGCGGCGGCGACGTTCTGGCGCCGGGTTCGCCTGAAAACGCGGTGCAATTCATTGATGCCCGCGATCTCGCCGAATGGACCATCCGCATGGCCGAAAACCGCGAGACGGGAATTTACAATGCAACTGGCCCGGCGAAACCGCTTGGCATTGGTGGAATGCTTGATGGAATTAAGAGCACGTTGAAGTCTGACTCAAAGTTCACGTGGGTGAACGAGGAATTTTTGACCCAGCAAAAAGTCCAGCCGTGGTCCGATATGCCGGTGTGGACCGGGAAAGACGATGCGCTTGCGCGGACGAAGATCGATCGCGCGTTGAGCAAGGGCCTGACATTTCGACCACTTGACCTGACTGCACGCGACACACTCTCCTGGTTCAAATCCTTACCGCAAGAACGGCAATCAAAATTACACGCCGGACTAACGGCTGAGCGCGAAGCAGAAGTACTGGCGCAGTGGCACAAGCAGCACGGTTAGTGTGGGCGTTTTAACATGGCGCGTTCCTCAGACCGGCCATCGCTAATAGGTCGGATATTCTCGACGCTTACCTTCATCGAGCGACATGAGCTGCCGTCGGTCATTACCGCGTTCTTCCTCTTCTTTTGCGTCCTAGGCGGCTATTTCGCCGTGCGACCTGTTCGCGAGACGGTCGGGACGATCCTGGGCCGTGATCGTGTCGCGAACCTCTATATCGCCACCTGGATCGCATCGCTGGTGATCGTGCCACTCTATGGGGCCATCGTCGCAAAAATCAGGCGGACGATTTTTCTACCGCTCATTTACGGCTCTGTGGCTGTCGCGCTCGCAATCGTTGGCGGCGTTCTGCAAGCCCACTCGCAAAGTATAGCCGTTGCGCAGTTCTTCTATGTCTTTATCAGCGTCCTCAGCCTCTTCCTTGTCTCAGTTTTTTGGAGCTTCTTGGTTGAGCTTTTCGACTCTGGGCAAGCGAAGCGGCTTTTCCCGGTAATCGCGGCAGGTGGAACCGCTGGTGCTCTCGTCGGACCGCTGTTCACCGATTTCACTGCGCGAACAATCGGCAACGGCGGGATCCTCTTCGTCGGGGCGGGGCTCTTCGTTTTGGCCGTCGTCTTGCAGGCCATTCTGATCCATCTCTGGAAAAGTGGTTCCGAACCTGCGCGGGACCACGACCAAGCTGATCATCAAACACGGGATCGCGCGCTTGGCGGAAACCCTTTTGCCGGAATCACACTTGTCTTGCGCTCGCCGTACCTGCTCGCTATTGCCGCATATGTTGCTTTGCTGGCGACAGCGAACACTTTTCTCTATTTCGAACAATTGCGGCTGGTCGCCACCACGTTCGTAGATACGCAGACGCGCACGAGCGTCTTTGCGCGGATCGACTGGGTTGTTCAGAGCCTCACGATCTTGGCACAACTCTTCATCACAGGCAGGATCGCTTCGCGTTTGGGTTTGGTGGTGCTCCTTACGATTATTCCGGTTGCGATTTTCTTTGGGTTCGTGGCGCTGGCAATATGGAACACGTTCGCAGTGCTCGCGACTGTGATAGTTCTGCGTCGAAGCGGCGAATACGCCTTTGTTCGTCCCGGCCGAGAAATGCTTTGGACGCCCATGACCAAGGAGACGAAGTACAAAGCAAAGAACTTTGTCGATGTGCCGGTTTATCGCGGGGCAGACGCGGCGGTGGCCCAACTGCAACGGGCAATCGAGGGCGCGCAGTTCGGCGTGCAAACGGCCGCTTTACTTGGAGCGTTGGCCGCCGTCCTTTGGGCGGTTAACGGGTGGTGGCTTGGACGCCGCTATGATTCAGCGGCCAGAGAAGAGAAGACATGAGCCTAACATGATTCCGCCATACCCGTCACCTCGGCGACATCGCCGCGCCCAAAGCGGCGTGATCCTAAACATAATGGTGATGGGCGGCCGCGCCTAAGGCGTTGCGCATGTCGGATTCGGCGGCCCAACCGTTCCCAGTCTTACAGGATTCAATCGCCTTTCGCGTTGCGGACATGACTTCTTCCTCGATGGGATGCTGGCCGTCTCGAAACAAGCCTTT
>JBKPOB010000063.1:0-36234 GCA_046732875.1 Verrucomicrobiota bacterium
GCCGGCTTGAAACAAGTCTGCCAGGAATTTTTGCTGCGGGCGACGTGCGCTCCGGCTCAGTGAAACGTTGTGCCGCTGCAGTCGGCGAAGGCGGCATGGCCGTTGCCGAGGTCCAAATCAGGTTGGCTTCGTCTTCCTGAAAAGCGATCGCCAACTAACGAAAACTGTGCTGAAATTTGTGTCACCCTTTGTGTCACCCGGACGCAAAAAATGGGCAGATTCGTGATTACGCGTGAGGAACGCAACAAGTAGTCAACGATTTCAAATGCAGCAAGTTGAATGCTCCTGATGTCGTTAGGCGATTCCTGCACAAATGCCGTTTTGCCCTTAGGAAACCTCCGTTCTATCCGTTGAACTACGGGAACAAATTCAAAAATCAGGTTTCAGATGTCGACCTTAACGCAAGGCACAAGGCGAGTAAATCTTCCTGCGCGATTCAGCGCAGCAGCGCAATAAGCCGGCTGCGGCTATTCACTTCGAGCTTGCGGAAGATCGCGTGGAGGTGCTTTTTCACCATCGGCAAACTCAGACAGGCGTCATCGGCGATCTCCTGGTTACTCCGTCCTTCGCAGACAAGTCGCGCAACTTCCTGTTCGCGCCTGGTGAGTCGGGCAAGGTGCGGCAAACGAACGCTCGCTGGCCCAGTGCGCACAGCAGCGGAAGAGCGTAAATCTTCGCACTCGATTAGGAAATGCGGCCGCGCCACGCCGGCTGAACTGAGCTGTTTCAGATGGAGTGTTGCTCGCAAATGCGGCGATCGCGGGTGACGCACTCGTTCTTCTTTGAATCCTGTTTGCGGCGCAACGGGGCGTTGCGCGTCTGCCCATTGTTGCTTGAGCAGACGGCATCGATCCAAAATCTCGGACGGAATCGGTGAAGTTGCTTTCGTCAGTTTCGCTTCGTCGGGTCCTTTTTCCCATATTGCGCAGAAGTCGCGCGCGGCCCGGTTTTGATAAATCGGCTTTAAGTTCCACCGCAGTAAGATCGTCGGCAATGGCAGGCGGCTCAGGAATTCTTCAAGATCCAACCGCAATGAGTGTTCACGCTCAAGCGACCTGAGCCGGCAAAGGGCAGTAAGAAAGTGCGGGTAAAGGTGCTGGAGCAATTTCACCTCTACTGCTGACAGGTCACCTTGCGCCGCTGTGCGCATGATCGCAATCACGCAAACCAGTCTTTGATCCTTCCAAAAAAGAAGGCAGACGCCGTGCGCGCAATTTTGAGGCGCCATATAACGGCGATAGAACTGCGACTTGATCAGGCTGCTTCGATTTGAAAAGAGGTCGCTCGTCCGTACAAGCCGTTGACGCGGTTGCCGAGCGACATAACTCTTGAGCGGTTCCGCGGTGAAAAAGCCATCACGCATGGGCGCTGTCCATCTCGCGATCATTGGCAAAATTGGGTTAGGCTGAAGCATGAAACCAATCAAGCGATTTGGCATCGCGGCGAAGAGCAACTGCTGAATGGCTTTCCAGAGCGAACCGACGTTCATGGCCGCGTGCAAGCTGAGCAAGGGCTTTTCCAGTGCCGGGTCGATAACCGACTCGCGCTCCATGTCACCCTTGGAGATTCGCTTCATTTGCGGCTCCGCCTTGCGCAATCGCCGTTCTCTTCGCGCCAGCCTGAGGCTGCGCTCTCTCGCCACATTCGATAATTGGGCGATTAAAAAGGCAACCTAAGTTACCTGGCGATCATCCAGTATTGCGCGAGGGTTTACAGATGCAAACGAAACTACCGTTAAATGCTACAGTTCAGCATCCAGACTTGGCAGAAGCGTTGCGCGGAGAGAATGGCACATTCTTTTGCCAGCAAGGTGGCCAAGGCTACATTGTGACGGCAGCGGAAGGCTTCTCCATTAAATCGTTACGGCCAGTCGGGCGCAAGATCATGGAAGCCAATGTGGTTCTCCAGACCACTCCGGAACCCTGGGCGATCACTAAGATATCCGAGGATGTTCTTGAGTTTGGCGCTGTACCACAACCGACTCGCCAACAGCGAGCCGCCTAAAGGCTGAAATGAGTGCCCCGCGTGTTTAAATACACGCGGGGTAACTTGTGTACAGCGCCATCTTCAATCGGAGGCTCATCCTTGTTTCCACCCGTTACCGTTCCCATCCGGCGCAAACGCTGGCGCGTATTCCGGCGTAAGATCGACGTCCTCCGTGGTCGGTTCTTCTTCAGTTTCTGCCAGTGATTTTTCGTGATGCTCCTTCGCGATCAGCATGTACAGCGACGGAACGATAAAGAGAGTGAAGATCGTTCCGATGCTCATCCCGCCGACCAGAACAAGACCGATTGAATTTCGCGCCGCGGCGCCAGGACCAGTTACGAGCGTCAGCGGAAAGTGACCAGCGACGGTGGCGACGCTGGTCATCATGATCGGCCGTAAACGGATGCGCGCAGCTTGCGCGACGGCCGCCAATTTTGTGAGGCCTTGCCGCTGCAATTCGTTCGCGAACTGGACGATCAAGATTCCGTTTTTCGAAACCAGACCAACCAGCGTAACCAATCCCACCTGTGAGTAAATGTTAAATGAAGTGGTCCATTTGTCAGTCCAGAACGCCATGTTCGGATTGGGCAACTTCAAAAACATGAAAATCGTTGCGCCGAAAATAGCCAGCGGCACTGAACCGAGCAGGATGATCAGCGGATCGCGGAAACTGTTGAATTGCGCCGCCAAGACCAGAAAGATCAAAATGACGGCAAGACTGAACGCGGCCAGGAACTTGTCGCCCTCAACACGTAGCTGACGCGACTCGCCCGTGTAATCGATAATATAACCCTTTGGCAGAATCTTCTGCGCTTCATCCTCGAGAAATTTCAGCGCGCTGTCGAGTGATCGCGCCGGCACACCGCTAATCGTCACCGAATTGAGTTGCTGCATGCGATTGAGCGAACGAGCCACCGTTTTGTGTTGGATCGACGCAACCGTGCTGAGCGGCACGAGCTGGTTGTTCGGGCCGGTAACGTAAATATTCTCCAGTTGTTCCGGATTTAGCCGGCCGGTGCGCTTGACCTGTGGGATGACCTTGTAACTGCGTCCGGCGATATTGAAACGATTAACGTAATTTCCACCGATTGCCGCCGACATGTCGGCGCCGACCTGCTGCATGTCCACACCGAGCGAGCCTACTTTCTCGTGATCAAAAACAATCTGCGCCTGGGGTTGATCAATCTTTGTGTCGATATCTGCAAATCGGAAGACGCCTGCCTGCATCGCTTTCGCATAGAGTTGTTGCGCAAAATCCAGGATGCGTTCCGGATCGGCTGTCGATGCGATGACGAAACTTACTGGAAAATTATCGCTGCCCGGCAATGCCGATGGCATGGTGGCAAACATCTGGATCCCGGGAATCGCTCCGAGTTGCTGCAGAACCGTCGGTAAATATGCCTTCGTTGGCGTCTTGCGAGTGCCCCAAGGCTTCAAGACCATTCCTCCGAATCCCTGGTCGGGATTTGTAATCTGGAACGTAAATCTTGTGTCAGGAATGTTCTGGAAAACCTTATTTGCCGCGTCTGCGTAACGAATCGTGTCGTCGATGGTCGCATTAGCCGGCGCCGTCGCGATTCCGAAGATGACTCCCTGGTCCTCGGTCGGCGCCAACTCCTTCGATGCAAATGTCGGCAGCTGAGAGAACATCAGTGCGGCCAGGAGAGATAATCCCACCCAAACCGCATACACCGCCGGCCGCGCAGCCAGTGTCCGGTCAAGATGACTTCCGTACCAATCGCGAAACCGGTCAAACGTACGGTTTACCACACCACTAAATCCTTTTTCGCTATGACCAGGACGAAGCAGGTGTGCGCACATCACAGGCGAAAGAACGAGCGCTACAACACCGGAGATTGCGACGGCGCCTGCGAGCGTGAGCGCAAATTCACGGAAGAGCGCGCCGGTCAATCCGCCTTGCAACGCGATGGGCGTGTACACTGCTGCCAGCGTGATTGTCATGGCGATGACGGGGCCGATTAGTTCCCGCGCGCCAACAAGCGCGGCGTTCATGCGCGACATCCCCTCGCGCATATGACGCTCGATGTTTTCGACTACGACAATTGCATCGTCCACCACCAACCCGACGGAGAGAACGATCGCGAGCAGCGTCAGCAGGTTCAGCGTAAAACCAAACACCTGCATGAGGAAAAGCGCGCCGATGAGCGAAATCGGGATCGCGACGACTGGCACGATGACCGAACGCAACGAGCCGAGGAACAGAAAGATTACTACCATCACGATGAGTAACGTGTCGATCAAGGTCTTTACGACTTCGTGAATGGCGTCATTGATGTAGGCCGTGGCATCGTAGGCGATCTCCCCGCTCATACCGGTGGGCAGTTCTTTTTTGATCTGCTCCATCTCCGCCCGTACCCGCTTGATCACATCCACCGAGTTCGCATTCGGCAGAACCCAAATCCCCATAAACACCGCCTTCTGTCCGGAGAAGCGAGTTTCAGCGTTGTAGTCTTCGGCGCCGAGGACAACGTCTGCGATGTCTCCCAGCCTAACGAGAGTCCCTTTGTCCTGGCGCACCACCAGCTTTTTGAAATCTTCCGCCGTATGCAGATCGGTATTCGCCGTAAGATTCACCTGAAGCAGCGAACCTTTTGTGTTCCCTACGGCTGCCAGAAAATTGTTTCGCGACAGTGCGCTGCGCACCTGCGCAGGACTTATGTTCAATGTCGCCATACGATCTGGTCTCATCCAAATGCGCATGGCAAAGACCCTGCCGCCGAGAATGTCCGCCTTTTGAACGCCGCCGACAGCCGTCAAACGTGGCTGCACCAGTCGCACAAGGTAATCGGTGACTTCGTTTGGTTGAAGAATGTCCGAGGTAAAGCTCAAATAAGCGGAAGCAAACCGGGAATCTGCCGATTCAATATTGATGACAGGAATCTCCGCTTCCGGTGGCAAGTCGCGGCGGATCGCGTCCACTTTGGAGCTGATATCTGAGAGCGCCTTGTTCGCGTCGTAGTTCAGCTTCAAGCGGGCAGTAATCAGCGACTCCCCTTGTTTGCTCTCCGACTGGATGTAGTCAATACCGTCCGCGGCGGCGATCGCGCGCTCGAGAGGCGTGGTGATGAATCCCCTCACCAATTCTGCGTCGGCGCCCACGTAAACAGTGCTTACTGTAATCGAAGCAATATCGGTGCGGGGATATTGACGCACGTTGATCGTCTTCAACGCCTGCAGACCAGCGATCACGATGACAAAACTCACCACAATCGCCAGTACGGGACGCTTAATAAAAAGGTCAGTGAAAGCTTTCATTGTTTCTTTATTCGCCCGCCGCGCCGTAGCGTAGCGAAGGCGGGTGCTCCATCATTTCGTCACGTGTCTGCGGGCTTCGGATTCAGTTCCGGTTTTGGCGCAAGATCATTATTGACCGTTACAGACATGCCGTTGCGCAGTTTGAAAACGCCCGTGCCCACCACTGTCTCTCCCGCCTTCAATCCCTGCGTGACTGCTACAAAATCGCCGCGCGCTTCGCCGATTCGGACAAATTGCTGACGCAGCATTAGCGATTCCTTCCCGGTCTTTTCGTCCTTCTGCTTCTCGATCACGAAAACCGAATCGCCATACGGCGCGTATGAGACCGCCGAACCAGGAATGACCAGCGTTTTGTTTTTTTCCGGCAGCATCACATCCACCTTAGCAAACATCCCAGGATGGAGCGCATGGTCCGGGTTCTCCAATGTTGCTTGCACAGCAATATTGCGGGTCACGCTATCCACCATGGAATTAACAGCCGTTAGTTTTCCGATGAACTCGCGTCCAGGAAGAGCATCGACGTGCACTCGCACTTCCAAACCTTTCGTCAACTGCGACAGATGCTGTTCCGGCAACGAAAAATCGACATACACTGGATCAAGCGCCGTTAGCGCAATCACCTGCTGACCCGCGTTGATCATCTGGCCGACGTTGACCTGACGAATGCCAAGCTGGCCATCAAACGGGGCGATGATCGTTTTCTTTCGGATATTAGAGCGCATCTGATCGACAACAGCGTTCAGCCTGTTGAATTTCGATTCAGCCGCGTCGATTTCAGCTTTGGAAATCACTTTTTTCGATACCAGGTCGCGGGCCCGTTCCAAGTCCGCGCGCGCCAGTTCAGCTTCGGCTTCTGCCGATCGCAAAAGTGCTTCCTCCTGCGAAACGTCCAACTTCATTAGGACGTCGCCCTTCTTTGCTTCGCCGCCGTTCTGGAAAGCGATTTCACCGACGACACCACCAAGCTCCGTTGAGATAACAGCGCCCTGCACTGCGCTCACAGCGCCAACAGCCGAAAATTTCGGAGCCCAAGCCTCCTCCTTCACTGGCGCGCTGGTAACAGCGGTCGGAGGCATAACTCTCGGAGCACTCATCATTTTGCGGATCTGCAGCACTTTGGTGCCGGCAACGAAGACGAATATCGCGACAAGCAGACCAATAGCGATGCCGAGACCTCCCCGGCTTCGTCTCACCTTGGATTCTATCGTAGCGCTTTTCGCTACATCATGCATAAGCCAGCTCCTTCTCCTGTTTGAACAACAAACGCCAAAGTCTGCGTGTCACTTCCAGTTGCCGCGTGCGCCGCTCTGCTGCGGTCATTTCGTGCGGCCGTAAGACATCCAGCATCAACATCCCGCGTGCGACGGCAAAAATTAATTCCGCCAGTTCGTCTGCCGTAAGACCGTGCGCTCCAGTTTGCGCCTCAGGCGCACGTGCAATTAACTCCTTCACACCGCCCATCGCCGTCTTCAAAACATCGCGCACCAGATCGGCCACGTGTGGATTACGCGATGCTTCGGCGTAAAGATCGACCACGAACGCGGAAATCACTCGCGGTTCGTTTTCACAGCAATGGGCGGTAAACAAAATTTCCAGCGATTCAAGCAGGGTCGGCGCCTTTCGGGCGCGTTCCAGCACTTCACTGATCTCTTTCTTGTGCCGATCGGCCATCGCCGAAATGACCGCCTCCTTATTTTCGAAATAGCGATAAATCAGACCGACGCTGATCCCTGCCTCGCCGCTGATGTCATGCATGCTGGTTTGGTGAAACCCCCGCTTGGCGAAGCAGACCAAGGCGGCATCAAGGATCTGGGAACGTCGATCGGCACTGGAAGAATCTATCTGGGGCTGTGACATAGGCTTGGAAGATGAATGAACGTTCATTCATTGTCAAATCCTTTAACAAAAACAGGTCGAAAAGAAATTTTGCCGTCGTGGCCAGCGGCATTGGGACGGATGACCTCAGCGAGTCTCAACCAGCAGCCGCCAACGGGCTAAAGACCTGTAATCCAAATCAATCGCCTTTAGCTCCGCTGTGCGGTGCACGAGATCTCATACGCCTGTGTCGCCAGCCTCGCCGGCAGCCGCTCTGGTTGTTGAACAAATTGCAAGATCGACAGAATCGCGCTCAAACCCAGAAGCGCATAAACCGCCGTTTCCATGATGCTTCGGCCCTTCTCCTCTGACTGGACCAGCAGTGCGTAAGTAGTGTCATTGTTCATATGCCTGTGAATCCTTTCTTTTAAAGACGCCAGTCGTTTCCGCTTTTGTCTAAAGTTTGTTGATCCTTCATGATTGCTTTGAACGTTGGATGCGACGACGCCATGAATTGGATTCAAACAAAAAAAGATTTGTTGCGGAGATTTCCACTTGATGAGCGCTATCTCATTGGCGTTTCCGGCGGCCGCGATTCAGTCGCGCTACTGCATTGGCTGATCAATCTCGGTTACCAGAAACTGATCCTCTGTCATCTGAACCATCAATTGCGAGGACGCTCATCTCTCGCTGATGCTCGTTTTGTAGAAAAAATTGCACTGAAGTACAACGCGGAATTCGAGCTCGAATCGACGAACGTTCGCGCCATCGCAGCAAAACGGAATATGTCGATTGAAACCGCAGCACGCGAAGCCCGCTACAAATTTTTTGCCGAGACTGCACGACGCCGAAAATGCAAAACGATTTTTCTTGGACATCACGCCGATGACCTGGTCGAAACGTTTTTGATCAACCTCTTTCGCGGCGCAGGATCGACAGGCTTGAGCGGAATGCGCGAGGTTTCAACGCGTCGGATCGATGATGTCGATCTGGCCATTGTGCGGCCGCTTCTTGGTATCTGGCGCGCAGAGATCGACATTTATGTGCGCGAGCATCGGATCAAATTTCGGGAGGACACATCGAACAAAAATCTCAATCCCCTCCGCAATCGGATCCGCCATCGAGTCATTCCTTACTTGGAGACAACAATTGGTCGCAACATTCGTCCCGCCATTTGGCGGGCGGCTGCAATCTCCGGAGAGGAAGAAAATTGGATCGGCAGCCAACTCCCCGCTTCGAGCGACGTCGAACTTTCAGTGGCAAAACTTCGATCGTTGCCAGCTGCACTTCAGCGTCGGGTGATTTTGAAATGGTTGCGGGCGCAAAAAATCTCTGATCTTAGCTTTGATGTGATTGAGGCCGTTCGCTCCCTGGTTGAACCAGGTGCGAAGGTCGCGAAGATCAACCTTGCGAAGCATCAACATGTGCGTCGTCGCGCCGGGAAAATCTTTGTAGAGTGATTCTGCTGTAGCGGCGCTCTGTGAGCGCCGAATCGACATTTTTCTCCACAGTCGGCGGTCATAGACCGCCGCTACAGTTCGTGTCTAATTATGACGCTATGGCTTCCGACATCCGCGTCCGCTTCGCTCCATCCCCCACAGGCTATCTGCACATCGGCGGGGCGCGCACGGCGCTTTTCAACTGGCTGTTTGCGCGGCATCACCGCGGGAAATTTGTTCTGCGAATTGAAGACACTGATACCAAGCGAAACACCGAGGAAGCCATGGCCGCCATTTACGAAGGATTACAATGGCTGGGCCTGGGTTGGGACGAAGGTCCGCACCTCGGCGGCGAGTTCGGACCTTATCTGCAAAGCGAGCGAACGGAACTCTACGAGGGTTATTTGAAGAAACTTCAGGATTCTGGTCATATCTTTGAAGACCAGGGCGCGATGCGATTTCGTTCGCCGCGCGAGCACGTCGTCGTCGACGACATCGTGTGCGGTAAAATTGATTTCGATCTCAGCAATCCGGCAACGCATCCGGACATGACAATCCGTCGTCCGGACGGCTCCTGGATTTTTCATTTCGTCAACGTGATCGACGATCTCGAAATGAAAATCTCCCACGTGATCCGCGGCGAAGATCATCTTTCCAACACACCCAAGCACATCGAGATCCTTCGCGCCCTCGGCGCAACGCCGCCGCAATACGCGCACATCCCGCTCATCCTGAATCGTGATGGGTCGAAGATGAGCAAACGCGACGAAGGCGCGCGAGTGGAATATTACATCCAGCGCGGCTACCTTCCGGCTGCGGTTCGAAATTATCTCTGTCTGCTCGGCTGGTCGCCAAAGGATAATCGCGAGAAGATCGATATCGACGAGATTATCCGGATCTTTGATCTGAAAAACATCGGACGCAGCTCGGCCACGTTCGATCCCGACAAGCTTCATTGGTTGAATGGCGAATACGCGCGCCAATTGAGCGATTCCGAATTTTACGATCTGGCTGTAGCCAAGCTAAAGGCGAGCCGTGTGAAGCTTGAGAATTTTCCAGAGAAATATGTGCGTGCTGCACTGGAAACGTGCAAAGGCAAGATAAACACTTTTGATGAGCTGCCTGCCTATTGCGCGTTCTATTTCACTGACAGTTTCGATTACAATCCTGAGGGGGTTGCCAAGCATTTCACGGCTGAGAACAGACCAAAATTGGAGGCTGTTCGCGACGCGCTAAGCGCGATGGAGAAATTCGATGCCGCTACAATTGAAGCGACATTGAAGAGCACAGCCGCAAAGCTGGGGGTAAAAGTCGGTGCCGTCGTCCATCCAACTCGACTCGCCGTGACTGGTAGCAACGTAGGACCGAGTCTGTATCATTTGCTCGAAGTTCTCGGAAAGGAAAAGGTCGTCACACGCATCGACCGCGCGCTTTCCATGTTCTGAATTTGCTGTCATTCCGAGCGAAGCGAGTGCGCGACTCAGGATGACGCGAGAATTACTTCTTCACTTCCTTCGCCCACGTATCTCTTAAGGTAATCGTGCGATTCCACACCTGTTTTTCACCCGTGGAATCCGGATCGAGCACAAAATAGCCGAGTCGCTCAAATTGATAGCGTTCTTCAGGACGCGCACTTGCAAGGGCCGGCTCGCATTTCGCAGTCACGACTTCCAGTGAATTTGGATTAATAAATGATTTGAAATCGCCGCTGGCGTCGGGTTCGGGAACGGTGAATAGGCGGTCATACAATCGAACCTCCGCATCGATTGCCCGCGCCGCGCTTACCCAATGTATTGTCCCTTTTACTTTGCGATCCGCAGTCGGTCCGCCTGATTTGCTTTCCAGATCCACAGTGCACCGAAGCTCGGTTACCGTACCGGCTTCATCCTTCACGACCTCGTCACACTTGATAATGTAAGCGTACTTAAGCCGCACTTCCCCGCCCGGTTTGAGCCGAAAATATTTCGGTGGGGGTGTTTCCATGAAATCGTCGCTTTCGATGTAAATCTCACGACTGAACGGAATTTTGCGTGTTCCCGCATTTGGATCTTCGGGATTGTTGATTGCATCGAGCTCTTCGATTTTGCCCTCGGGATAATTCGTCAGCACAATCTTGATTGGTCGCAACACGGCGAGCCGGCGGGCAGCGTTGCGATTAAATTCGCCGCGCATCGTGTGTTCGAGCACGGCCATGTCAGTCATGCTCGGATATTTCGTGATGCCAACGTTGTAGGCGAACGCGCGCAAAGCACTCGAAGTCACGCCGCGGCGCCGCAATCCGGAAATAGTAAGCATCCGTGGATCGTCCCAGCCAGTGACAAGCTTTTCGTTCACGAGCTGGATCAATTTGCGTTTGCTCATAACCGAGTAAGTGAGATTGAGCCGCGCAAATTCATATTGATGGGGTCGCGGCTCGGGCAACTCGAGCGCATTTAGAATCCAATCATAGAGCGGCCGATGCACTTCGAATTCCAGTGTGCAAACCGAGTGCGTGATGCCTTCAATGTAATCGCTAAGCGTGTGGGCCCAATCGTACATTGGATAAATACACCATTTGTCTCCGGTGCGGTGATGAGAGGCGTGCCGGATGCGATAGAGCACCGGGTCGCGCAGCCAGATGTTCGCGGCGTTTACGTCTATCTTCGCGCGCAACGTTCCCGTGCCATCGGGAAACTCTCCTGCTTTCATCCGCGCAAACAAATCGAGGTTTTCCTCGATCGAGCGATCGCGAAAGGAACTGGCCTTACCAAGCCGGCGATATGTGTCGGTTTCCTCGGGAGTCATATCGCAAACGTACGCTTTGCCTTTGCGAATGAGATCAACTGCGTAGTTGTAAAAGCGATCGAAATAATCCGATGCATAAAACGGTGCGCCACCGACATGCTTGTCCCCCCACCCATCGATCAGCCAATGCACGTCAGTCATGATCGACTCGACATATTCGGCTTCTTCCTTTATCGGGTTGGTATCGTCCATGCGGATGTTGCAAATGCCGCCAAACTCGTGCGCGATCCCGAAGTTGAGGCAGATCGATTTCGCATGGCCGATATGCAGATAGCCGTTAGGCTCGGGCGGAAAGCGCGTGCAGATTTGTTTGTATTTGCCGGAGCGAAGATCGTCCGCGACGATATCGCGAATAAAATCCGACGGTCGTTCAGTTTCAGTCGTCATTACAACGAATAAAGTTATCGGCGAACGCTCGCATCCACAACTTTCGCGCTGAACGTCGCCACGCTAAACTGCCAACCAAGCGTGTCATGCTGAGCGAACCGAAGCACCCCACCTGCGAGGCTTGGATCACACCAACAATTGAGAATATTGAACGTGTTTGTGCGAGGTCCCTCGCTTCGCTCGGGATGACATGAAGAAAATGCAAAGTAAGCAGACCACCCAACGCTACACACTCGTTGATCTTGAGAAGTGGGATGAGATTGTGCGCAGCACCAATCCCCCTATTCGCCTGGGCGTCTTTGGCGATCCAGTGGCACATTCGCTTTCGCCGCAAATGCAAAATGCCGCCCTGCGCGCCTGCGAGATCGACGCTCAATATGCCCGTTTTCATATCCGCGCGAATGAATTGAGGTCGGCTCTGCGGTTTTTGCGAAATCTGGATTTCGCAGGAGTGAATCTGACTGTGCCGCACAAAATTGCGGGTTTCGCGCAAATCGACAAGGCGGACGAATCCGCCAGGCGCACAGGAGCCGTGAATACGATTCGCGTTCGCGACAAGAAACTCATTGGCTCCAATACCGACGGCGAAGGATTCCTGCGCGCCATCCGCAGCGAGTTCTCGGTCGATCTGCGCGATCTTCGAGTGATGATAATTGGCGCCGGTGGCGGAACCGGGCGCGCCATAGCGTGGCAATGCGCGCTTGAGAACTGCGAACGTCTCGTCCTTGTCAATCGCACGCTGCAAAAAGCCAATTCACTGGCGGATCACTTGCGTCCGTTTTTCATGGAACCACGGGTGCTTGGACCCATGGCGCGCCTTGAAGTTATAGCCTGGGAGGAATCGGCAATACGCATGCAGCTTGCGGACACGGATCTTATTGTTAACGCGACTCCTCTTGGGATGAATTCGAGCGATCCAGCTCCGATTCCGGCTCGATTGCTTGCACCGCATCACATGGTTTTCGATTGTGTCTACGGGCCTTCGAAAACTGTCCTGCCGCGCGCCGGCGAACAAGCCGGTGCGCGCAGCGCAAACGGAATATCGATGCTGCTACATCAAGGTGCGCTCTCTTTCTCCATTTGGTTTGATCGCGAGCCACCGATCGAAGCGATGCGCAAGGCGCTACTGTAGCCGCCTCGCTGTGCGAGGCGCACGTCGCCCGCAGGACGAAGGCTACAAGAGTTGTAAAAACGCTGAAAACCGTCATATTAACCGATGGTAAGCGCCGGCATAAACTTTGGCAGCCCACGGCTGGCGGGCGTTGATCTTGCAGAAGCGCTGCAAGAGCTTAAGCACGAACGGAACGCTGTTATTCTCGCGCATAACTATCAAGTACCCGAGTTACAGGATGTCGCTGACTTCGTGGGTGATTCGTTAGGTTTGAGTTATCAGGCAGCGAAAACGGACGCCGAGGTGATCTTGTTTTGCGGCGTCCATTTCATGGCTGAAACGGCGAAGATCATTAATCCAACCAAGCGCGTGATTTTGCCTGACCTCGACGCCGGCTGTTCGCTTTCTGAATCGTGCCCGCCGGAAAAGCTGGCGCAGTTTCTTAAAAAGAATGCGGACAAGAATTACTACGTTATCGCGTACATCAATTGCAGCGCGGGCGTGAAAGCGTTGTCCGATGTGATCTGCACCAGCGGGAATGCCGACAAGATTGTGCGCGCCGCTCCGGCTAATCGGAACATTCTTTTTGTTCCGGACCAGAATCTCGGCGCGTGGGTAATGGAGCGTACGGGGCGCAAAATGGATTTGTGGCAGGGCAACTGTTACGTTCACGTCGAGTTCACAGCGCGCAGTATCAACAAGATTCGCGAACAATATCCTAATGCGCCGGTTGTAGCCCATCCGGAATGCACTTATGCCGTGCGCATGCTGGCCGATGAAGTCTGTTCCACCGAAAAGATGGTGACCTTTTGCAGAGAATCGCCTGCGCGCGAGGTCATTGTCGTAACTGAAGCTGGTCTGTTGCACCGCCTCCGCAAAGAGGTCCCTAACAAGACGTTCATTCCCGGTCCGACAGATAACTGCTTCTGTGGCGAATGCCGGTTCATGAAGATGAACACGCTTGAAAAGGCGTACGCCGCCTTATTGAACATGGAACCGGAGATCACTTTGCCGGAAACCGTGCGCCAGCGCGCGGAGCTACCTATTCGGCGGATGCTCGAGTTAAGCAGGTAGACGCTAAGAACTCTACCTGCGTGTCAAACTCTTCCGCGTTTGAGTCGGCCCATGTACTTCTTATCCGTGACATCTGCGTAATCTGCGGTTTCTTCTGCCAAAGCATGACTGAAACATCTACCGCAAAAAGAGAAGACCGGCTACAAGCCGGCGGGATTATCGATCTGCACTTCGATTTACCGATGGATTTGTATGAAAAGCGCGAGCGCAAGAACGTGCTTGAGACCGAATTTTTGCCCGAACTCGAAGCCGGAAACATCGACGTGGTAGGTGTCGCGATCTACGTCGAAGACCGTTATCTCCCAGAGACGGGGTTGCGCGTGGCACTCGATCAAATCGCGCGTCTATATGCCGAAGCACGAGCGTGTCCGCGCTTCGCGATTTGCAAAAGCTATCACGAAATTCAAAAGACGCGTGATGCAGACAAAATCGCGCTGCTCCTTACCATGGAAGGAGCAGAGCCCTTGGGGACGGACTTGAATTTGCTGTGCGCGTTTTACGAACTGGGTGTGCGCTCAATCGGACTTACCCATGCACGCCGCAATGCCGCAGCTAACGGCGCCGTTTTCGCGTCGAGCGGCTCATCTCGCGATGGCTTGACCGGATTTGGTCGCGATCTCGTGCGGGAATGCGAAGTCCTCGGCATGATCATCGATCTCGCGCACATTAACCCGGCCGGCTTCAAAGATATCTTATCCATCACGACTAAGCCTCCAATTGTGTCGCACACCAACGTCCGACGTTACTACGATATCGAGCGCAATATCAGTGACGACCAAATCAAAATGATCGGCGAGCGGCGCGGCGTCATCGGAATCAATTCAGTGCTCGTGAGTGCAAAGAAAGAGGAGAGTACTCTGGATCGTTACATTGATCACATCGAACATGTCGCTAGTTTGATTGGCATCGATGGGGTCGGAATTGGGTTTGATTTCTTCGAGTTCATCTACAGCCAGTGGCCTGAGTCGGCGAAAAACGAGCTCGCAGAAAAATTCACAACGCCCCAATTTATTCCCGATCTGAGGAATCATTCGCACACCGGCAACCTCACTCATAAATTGATTGAGCGCGGCTTCAACGACGACGAGATCGAAAAAATCCTGCGCAAAAACTGGCTACGGATTTTTCAAGAGTGGCTATAGCCGCATGTAAGCCGCTGGTAACGAATTTTGCTTGTCATTTGAGAAATTTCTCATCACCCTCAAAAGCTTGTGAGAGCTCCTCCACTCGCGCTCTCCTCGCGACAGCCTTCTGTAGTTATTGCTGACGACAGCACGGTCGCCAGAGAAGGCATCGCTGCGATTATCAACCGAGACCTGCGCTACACACTCTGCGGGCTCGCGATTGATGAAAGGGCCACGCGTGAGCTGATGGAAAAGCATCAGCCCAATCTGCTCGTCATCGAACCATTCCTTGGTCATCACGACGGAATTTTTCTCCTCAAACAACTTGCTGCCCGTTTTCCCCGTACACTGATTCTCGCTGTGTCGCGACAGCCTGAAGAGATTTACGCTGAGCGTGCGCTGCGCGCCGGCGCGTCAGGCTACTGGATGAAAACTGCGACGCGGGAAGAGTTGATCCGTGCTATTGATACTGTTCTCGCAGGCGAGCTTTATGTTAGTCCGCGGATCGCATTGCGCGCCGTTCACGAGATCGTTGACCGCCCGGTAACACATCCCAAGGTACCTAATCTGACTGACCGCGAACTTCACGTCTTTGCGCTGAGTGGTGCCGGTCTCGGAACCAGCCGGATCGCACAAGAACTCGGGATCAGTCCTAAAACCGTAGAAACTTATCACGAGCACATCAAGCTCAAGTTGGGCTACCGAAACGCGGACGCGCTTCGCCGTGGCGCGCGAGAGTGGTTCGGCCTGAACAACCACCGCTAGTAAGCTCACGAACATCCGATATCTCAATCGGGGACTAGGCACTGAAAATATCGGGGAGAGTCCCCGATAGACGATCAAACATGCTACCCGTTAGTCTCGCGGCCAAATAAGCGAGGACCGAGGCCATGAAAAGATTAACTCAGATAGCAAGAGCTGTATTCATTTTATGTTTAGTGTTGTTACTAAGAGGGAATCCATCTTTAGTCACAGCTCAGACTCAGGCCAAAACACAGGGCAAGCCTGAAGAGACAAAGTCAACCCGAGACGCGCCCCCGGACACCTGGCCCTACAATCGGCGGGCAGTTCCCGAGGATGTCGCCCCACGTGGCAAAGCCGCAATCCCTCTGCTCCCGGCGATTTTTATTGTCGACGCAGTCGTGAACAACACGGATCCCAACCTAACGAATACCGATACGTTTAACGACGGTGAAACATCTATAGCAATAAACCCTGCGAATCCGGACGAGGTCGTCATGACTGCATTCAGCGGAGGCTGGGGCGCTAACGCTCCTCTCTGGCACTCGACCGACAGCGGAAACATTTGGACGAAGCAGTTCACGATTCCAAACCCGCCACCCAACGATGATGGATGTCCTTGTGATCAAGCTGTCGACTATGGACGAGCAAATCTGATGTCCGGCACGTTTCTGATCCATGACTTCAATTCGCCTCCTCCTCCTCCGTTCCAAGGCAATGTCGTGAGCGGAACGACAACGGATCCCGCGAATGCTGCGTCATGGGCTTATCTCCTACTGGCCGGTATTACCCAGCTCACAAACAACCTGGTTCCAACGAGTATCGGCAACTCGGACCAGCCCTGGCTCCTGGTAAACCAGGACCCGCTAACTGCAACCAAGGACAACGTGTACGTAGCCTACGATGATTTCGGTACCAACCCTCGGGGTATGCGGATCGCGGTCTCTCTCGGGGTTAATCCACCCAACTTCACGCTTGATAACCAATCCGGAACTGCGACAACAGGCGTCAACCCCGGGCATCGCCTGGCGGTAGATCCACGAAACGGGTTTGTCTACAGCCTCTTTCAACGGCGAACCGGCTCAGGAGGTGGAGATTCGCAGAACATCGACTTCATGCTAAACAGGTCCACCGACGGCGGCGCAACGTGGATCCTGAACGGCATGGCAGGTGGGATCCTGGTGGCCAATGCCGATAGTACACAACCAACTCCCAAGTTCGGCACCGTCAACGCTCTCCTTGGCGGCGTTGACCACGCGGCCGTGGATTCAAATAACGGGGATATCTATTACGTTTATGGAAATCGCGACCCTGGGACCGGCAACGACCGCCTCGCGATTCGCCGGATCCAGGACGACGGAGTAGGCGGCGTGACCGTAGGCCCAGAAAATTTTGTAACAGATCAGGTAGAAGCAGCCATCCCATCGGTAGCCGTCGCCGGTAGTGGGACGGTGGGCGTCTTCTACTACACATTCGATGGCTTTTCAGTGGACGAGTTCCCAATCTTTACAGCCCACTTCGCGTCGAGCGACGATCAGGGAGTTACCTTCACCGATAACCAATTGGTGACGTTCCTTTCGTCGGCCAAGGACTGCAACATCGATCCAAGCTTTTGTAACCCAGATGCCGATCCCAACAGGCAGCGGGTGCTTGGAGACTATATGCAGATGAAAACGGTAGAGAGCTGTTTCTACGGCTCTTTTACTGCAAATGGGGTACCTTTCGGTCGACCTTTCGCCAACCACGACCCGATCTTCTTCATAGTCTGCGTCGGCGCCGCTGATCTGGCAATCACCAAGACTGACTCGCCAGACCCAGTGACAACCGGCAATGACCTCACCTACACGGTTACCGTAACCAATAACGGGCCGGATGCTGCCACATCGGTTACTGTAACGGACGATCTTCCCCCCGAGACAACCTTTGTCTCGTGCGCTTCGACAGGAGGAGGAGTCTGTGGTGGCTCAGGAAACAATCGCACCGTGACGTTTCCACTGCTTACCTCAGGTCAGTCTGAGACCATAACCTTTGTTGCCAATGTGAACTGCTCAGTAGCCGACGGCACTGCGATAAGCAATACGGCCAGTGTGACTTCTTTTACTCCTGATCCTGATCTAAGTAACAACTCGGCGACAGCAACTACAACGGCTTCTAACCCTGCTCCTACGATCACAAATGCGACAGCAGATCCATCGGTTCTGTGGCCACCAAACCACAGGATGGTGGAGGTAACTATCAGCTATGATGTTACCGACAACTGCCCCTTGCCACCTGGCTCCTGCACGCTCGACGTGACAAGCAATGAACCAGTCCTCGCCCACGGAAGTGGTCATACGTCTCCAGACTGGATTGTCGTGGATGATCACCATGTGCTGCTGCGGGCGGAGCGCCAGGGCAACGGCAATGGACGCATCTATACAATCACCATCACCTGCACCGACAGCGGCGGTAATTCCTCGACCGAAGACGTCGAGGTAACCGTGCCCCACGACAGAGGCAGGAGATAGCCTGAACCACAAGATTGCGAAGCTTCCTTTGCCCGGAGCAGTGGCGGTAGCCGCGCTGTTCCTCTTGTTGCGCATAACTCGCGCCTGACGACGTTCGCTTGTTATCCAAGCGAGCGCTAGCCGTCCTCGAAAATTTTCGCGAGCGCGCCTCCACCATGTTGAGCCGTGACGCCCGTCAGAATACATTCGCCAACTTCGGCCCGGCACGTAACCTGAAACGCCACAACGTGCCGATATCCCGCTGAGTCAATTTTTCCCATACAGAGATGGACCGGGGGAATTCGACAATAAGTGAAAGGAGAAACACAATGAGCTTCCGAACCATAGCAAAAGTCGCAATTATCTTTCTCAGCATCTGGCAAGCAGTGAGCGCTCAGTCACATAAGGAGACAAATACGCAAACGGCGAAATCTCAGACCCGGCCGCATACGCGCGCACGAGCTAAAGCAAAGATTACCGTTCAGAGTTCTGAAGCCCACCCCTACGACCAAACCGCGAGCCCGGCGTTAATGGAGATTCGTCTAGACGAAACGTTCTCTGGAGATATCGATGGAACATCACCGGTTCGGGCATTACAGATCCTACGCGACGATAAATCTGCCAGCCTCGTCAGCTTGCAACGATTCCGGGGAAAACTGGGAGGACACGAGGGCACCTTTGTGCTTCACGGTTCAGAAACCGTCGAGAACGGCAAGATCAAAGCGACATGGTTTATCGTTCCCGGATCGGGGACGGGTGATCTTTCCGGGGTGCGCGGCGAGGGCGGTTTTGAAGGCGACTTTGGAAAAGGATCCGACGGATGGCTGGATTATTGGTTCGAATGATGTAGCTGCGATTATATAAGGGGCGTTTTAGTCGCCGATCTATCTGGGCATCGGAACGGAAACCGTGTACGTGATCAACGCGCAGATCACGACCATTCCTATCATGGCGCTAATGAATATGGCGTCCGCGATCTTTTCGAGACGATGCATTCTGCGCAGTCCGCGCGAGCGTAACGCGCAGTAAGAGAGCAAACAAGAGATCAGGAACAGTAGTGCGTCGGCTGCCAGCAGATCATCTGCAAGCGTGTCCACCGTTCCAACTGTGATGACAACGCGGATTAATCCAATAACGGTGAGACAAACGCCGACCATCGCGGACGAGACGGTGAAGATGTGAATGCAAATGTCCTGCTCAAGGTGGCTGTTGGCATCGCGTTGCGGCTCCGTTTCTCCTTTCATTCGACCATTCCTTAGACTGGTCGCGAAAGCGACTGTTCACAGAATTGCGTGGCTTTAACTTACCTCAGCGGACGGACATCGGCTTTAGGGTGGCCCATGCTCGCGGCGACGCTCTTACTCTTGCTCTTACTCTTGCTCTTGCTCATTCTGGCAAGATGAAATCGCGATTCGATCATGAGAAACTGAATGTCTACCAAGCGTCGCTTGAATTTGTAGTCTGGTCCACCGACCTACTTGCGAAACTCGACTCTAAAGCGGCGGTCAAAGACCATTTTGATCGGGAGCCGACTAGTATTCCGCTCAATATCGCAGAAGGAAACGGCGAGTTCGCGATTAGGGACCGTTGCCGATTTCTCGATTTCGCTCGCGGTTCAGCGCTGGAATGCGCAGCGTGCCTGGACGTTTTGGTAGCGAAACGATTGATCGACGTTGCCGCGACCATTCCTGGAAAAGATCAACTGTTTGAGATCGTGTCGATGTTGATCGGACTAATCAACAGCTTGACTTCAAGGATTGTCGAAGAGCCGGGAACGTACCTCTCTCCTGGAGAGCAACAAAAAGAGCAAAGGTAAAGAGCACGAGCAAGAGCAAGAGTTTGTCTTGAAATTCATTAACCTGACGCGCCGCACCGAGATTGGTGCGAATTCATATTATCTCGAGATGGGCCGCCATCGACTCGTGCTCGATTGCGGAATGCATCCCAAGGACACCGGCGAGGACGCGCTGCCCAATTTCAAAGCGATCGCGGGCCAAGAGATCGAGGCAATCCTGATCTCGCATGCTCACCAGGATCACGTCGGCACGTTGCCGGTCCTAATGCGGCGCTTTCCAACCGCGCACATTTTCATGACCGAAGCCACGGCTGAGATCGGCAACGTGCTTTTGCACAACTCGGTCAACGTGATGACTCGACAACGCGAGGAGATTGGTCGCGCGGTCGCAGGGTCGTATCCGCTTTTTACCCATCGGGAAACCGATCGCGCATCGGAACGCTGGCGTTGGTGTCCATTGCGTCAACGAATCTCCATCTCGGGAGAGCGCGCACCCCAGCGCGAAAAAGACGCGCTGACATTCGAGTTTTTTGACGCAGGACACGTATTGGGCTCGAGCGGAATTCTGCTGCGCGCAGAGGGGCAAACTGTCTTTTACACCGGCGACGTCAATTTCGACGACCAAACGATCATGGAAGCGGCAGTTTTTCCGGAAGAGAAGATTGACGTCCTGATCACGGAGTGCACGCGAGGCGATCACGCAAAACCCGCTGGTTGGACACGCGCTGGTGAAGAGCGACGGCTGGCAGAAGCGATCGCCACTGCTTTTGAGCGCCGCTCGTGCGTGCTCATACCGGTCTTCGCCCTCGGGAAAACGCAGGAGATCCTGGCAATGCTTTACAAATTTCGTCGCGAACGGCTTCTGCCTGAGTTTCCAATCTATATCGGCGGTCTCAGCTCGAAGATGACCGATATCTATGATCGCCGCGCACACATGACTCGCCGCCAACTGCCGCGTCTGCAATTGATGCGCGAAGCTGCACCGTTCATTTTGAACGACGAAACAGTGCGCGACGCACCGCTGCGCCCGGGGCGAGTTTATGTGCTCTCCAGCGGGATGATGATACCAAAAACGTTGTCTAATGTCCTTGCGCATCGATTGATCGAGAACTCGCAGCATTCGATCTTTTTTGTTGGCTACGCCAATCCGGAATCGCCTGCCGGTCTCCTCCGAGAGGCTAGAATCAACGGCGAGGTCGCCCTTGATCCCGACAAACCGACCCAGCGCGTGCGCTGCAATATCGAACAATTTCAGTTCAGCGCGCACGCGACGCGCGAGGCGCTTATCGATTACGCCAAAAGACTGTCGCCTGGCAAGATTGTTCTTGTGCACGGCGATCCCCCGGCCGTGGACTGGATGCGCTCTACGTTGTCAGGTGAACTTCCCGGGTCGGAAGTCTTTGTGCCGCTTCCGGGTGTGGAGCTAGAGTTGTAGCGGCGCTCTATGAGCGCTGAGGGTAAATTGTCCGCGGCAATACGGCGGTCATAGACCGCCGCTACAGAAAATGCGAATTGTTTCCTGGAACATTAATTCGCTACGTAAACGCCAGGATCGCTTATTTGCCTGGCTGGAAGCGACCGGGCCGGACATCGTTTGTTTGCAGGAGACAAAATGCACCGACGACCAATTTCCGGCGCTTGCTTTGCAGGCCGCCGGTTATTACGCGGCTTATCACGGGGAAAAATCGTACAACGGCGTCGCCATTCTGTCGAAAATCGAGCTGCAGAATGTGCGCCCGTCGCTTTGCGACGAAGTGATTGATCCGCAGGCACGCGCGATCGCAGCGACCATTGACCATGTGCGGGTGTTTTCGATCTACGCTCCGAATGGACAGGCGCTCGGTTCCCCCGCCTACAAATACAAACTGCATTGGTATCAACGGCTGCGAGATTGCATCGCAAAAGAAAAATCGAACGATGTTGTGGTGTGCGGTGATTTTAACGTCGCGCCAGAAGATATCGATGTTTATGACGCACATCTCTGGCGCGGAGCCATTATGTGTTCCGATGGCGAACGCGCCGCGTTTCAAGAACTGTGTCAAACGGGCTTGCGCGACACACTGCGAATTCATCATAAGGAAGGCGAACTCTTCAGCTGGTGGGACTATCAGATGCGTGCATTCGAAAGAAATCGCGGACTGCGCATCGACGCGATTCTGGCGACTGAAAAACTAGCGAAACGGTGCAGCGCGTCGGGAATAGACATTGAAATGCGCAAGGGCAAGGAACCGTCCGATCATGCTCCGGTTTGGGCCGAGTTCCAGATCAAGTGAGAAGTGATTGGTGAGAGGTGAGAAGTCCAGAGAGAACACACTCAAACTTCTCACTTCTCACTTCTCACTTCTCACGTTCTACTAATCTGAATGCACCTCCGCGTTTCGAATCCGCCGCCAAAACCTCTCATGATTTGGGATGGCGAGTGTCATTTTTGCAAACGATGGATCGAACGTTGGCGTGAAATTACGGCCGGGAAAGTGGCTTATGCCACTTATCAGGAGTCAGCCGCGCGGTTCCCCGAAATTCCAAGGGAACAGTTCAAGCGTGCCGTAGCGTTCATCGAGCCAAATGGCGAAGTTTCCGTTGCCGCCGAAGCTGTGTATCGCTCGTTGCGATATCGATCTTCGAGGAAATGGCTGGCCTGGAGCTACGATCATGTCCCTGGTTTCGCACGGGTTTCCGAAGCTGCTTACAAATTCATCGCGCGGCATCGCAGTCTCGGATCAATCTTTACTCGTTTGCTTTGGGGCAGGGACGTGCGGCCGCCGACTTATTTTTGGGCGCGGCGCTGGTTTCTCCGCGTGCTTGGTCTCATCTATCTCATCGCATTCGTCTCGCTTTGGGTCCAGGTCGATGGGCTTGTTGGACGAGACGGGGTGTCGCCAGTCCACCAGTTTCTGCTTGCAGTTCGGCAGCAACTCGGGGCGGACGCCTACCTTCTTTTACCAACACTTTGCTGGTTTGACTCGAGTAACGCGTTCCTGCATTTCCTTTGCGGTGGCGGCGTTGTTCTTTCGGTGTTTCTGATTTTCGGCCTGGCACCCGCGCTTTCGCTGGTTGCACTTTTCATCTTTTACCTGTCACTCACCATTGCGGGACAAGTGTTTCTCAGCTTTCAATGGGATGTTCTCCTTTTGGAAACCGGCTTTCTGTCGATCTTTCTCGCGCCATGGCGGCTATGGCCACGGGAGCTGATCTGGTGGCCGCGGTCGGCGCGCCCGGCTACAGCCACCTCAGTTATACCTTTTCCGGTATCACGGGCGGGTTTGTTTCTGCTCAAGTTTCTTCTCTTTAAATTAATGCTCATGTCCGGCGTCGTGAAGCTGACCAGTGGCGACGATTCCTGGGGCTGGGTGAACCACTCATTTCATTGGAGCGCGCTTACAGCGCTCGATTATCATTACTGGTCGCAACCGTTGCCCACAGTCTTCGCTTGGTGGGCAGACAAAAGTCCGGAGTGGTTTAAACATTTTTCAGTCGCGTTTTGCCTCGCTGTGGAGATCATCGTGCCGTTTTTCATCTGGGCACCGCGACGTCCGCGGCTGATTGCTGCGGGATTAATGATCTTTCTTCAAATCGTAATCGCGCTCACCGGCAATTATTGCTTCTTCAATTTGCTGACGATCGCCTTGTGTTTGCTCCTAATCGATGATGCGGCAATAGGGACGGCACGCCAAGGTATCCGCGCGTCCATCACCGACGCGCCAGATGCCAGTCGGGGTCGGATCGGTCGCGCTCTACCAAATCAACTGTGCAACTACGTAGCGATTGTGGTGATTGTTGTCACGTTGCCGATTAACGCGTGGCTCATTTTCAGCGCGTTCAAACCGCAAAGCCGGCCGCCTAGGTGGCTGGCGAACTTCTACGAACAACTGGAAGCATTCCGAATCGTGAACGGCTACGGACTCTTTCGCGTGATGACGAAAGACCGTAGCGAGATAGTCATCGAAGGCAGCACCGATGGCGTTAATTGGACCCCGTATGAGTTCAAATGGAAACCAGGCGACGTGAAACGCGCACCCGGTTGGTGCGCACCGCACCAGCCAAGACTCGATTGGCAGATGTGGTTTGCCGCATTGGAAAGCCCCGAGCAAAATCCATGGCTGGCTGGGCTAATCGTCAGGCTTCTGGAGGGATCGCCAGACGTGACCGCTTTGCTTGCAGGTAACCCGTTCCCGGATAAACCGCCCCAATACATCCGAGCGATGTTTTATCGCTATCGTTTTACAAACGGTGAGGAGCGTCGGCAAACCGGCGCATGGTGGACACGTCAGGAACTTCGGGAATACTTGCCGACGATCTCACGGGATCAGCTGCGTTAGGAAGCCGTCGATTCCACGTAAGTTGAGACCTGGACGTTCGCGGCTATATTCGGCGCGTGTCAAAGGAAGGTCAGATCGTAACGGAAGGCACTGTAACTCAGGTACTACCGGGAACCATGTTTCGCGTCGATCTGCCAGGGCAACGCAATGTGCTTGCGCATATCTCGGGTAAGATGCGAAAGCATTTCATCCGGATCGTGCCCGGTGATAAGGTTTCTGTCGAGCTTTCACCCTACGATCTGACAAAAGCGCGCATTATCTTTCGCGAACAATAACTCCTTTTCTCTTCATTTCAGGGGCGCTAAAACCGCAGGGCGTCCCGACAGCGATTGGTTTTCGGGGTTTCGACGCGCTGCTCAAGTTTGGAACGAGATTTGTTTGCCGAATTTGTCAAGCACGCGGATACTCCCACCGATAATCAACTGGAGAATACCAATGGCAGACGAAAATAAATCAGAACAGAAGACATCGACCGGAGCGGACGCTCGCGACAAGCTTGAGAGCAGTAAACAACATGCCCGCAAAGCAGCCGAAGATTTAAAGTCAGCGGCAGGTGCGATCGCCGAAGAATATCGGGGCAAAGCAGAGCAAAAATGGGGCGAAGCACGCGGCAAAGCAGAACAAGCATGGGGAGATGCAAGAGATCGCGCCCGCACATTCCAGGAGGACGCGGAGCAATATGTGCGCGAAAACCCAACGAAGGCGATCTTTACCGCGCTCGGAATCGGGTTTGTTCTGGGATTGATCTTCCGGCGTTAACTCCGAAAGCTTTCGGAGATGATCAGTGAGCGCTCTCGGTCGCGCAATCCTGCGGGGCATGCCGGTTTGCTCCAAAACTTGCTCGCGCTGGCGAGCGCGATAGCCGAGTTTTTTGAAAGCCGTTTTGCCCTCCTAGCCGAGGAATCAAAGACGGCCGCGCTGCAACTGCTGATACTGGTCGGCTGCTTGATCCTGGCGGTGCTCCTGTCGGCGCTAGGTTATGTCTTCCTGATCACCGGTGTCGTTGTCGGCCTGGCCCATTTGCTTGGAGTTTCATGGCCATGGATAGCTCTCGCCGCCGCGGCGCTTCATTTCATCATCGCGCTGGTGCTGCTCCTGATCGCAAGGAGCCGAATCACCAAGCCATTTTTTCGCGCCACTTTGGCTGAACTAAAGAAAGATCGTGAATGGCTGAGAAATCTGGACGCAACAAATCAATCGACGAACTGAGAGCGGAAATCGCAGGTTCTCGCGAACGCGTCGGGCGCGATTTGCGTGGTCTTCACCATGAACTGAATTTTCCTGCGAAATTCCGCAGATCGTTTCGAGAACAAACCGTTTCGTGGGTCACAGCCGCCGCTGCGGTCGGCGTCCTGATCGCCTTGGCCCCGATGCGAAAGAAAAAAATTTACGTCGATGCGAAGAGCAGTCGTGAATCGCAAAAGAAACTCGTCGAAACCGGCTTTGCGTTGGCTGCGTTGAAAGTCGTCGCTAGCCTGGCCCGGCCGGTGATCGTCGAGTTTGTGAAAAATCGACTGACCGGTTTTGCGGGAAAGTCACGCGGCAAAACATAAGCCTCGCAATGTAAGTGTCCCATGGGACGGGCTCGTTTTAGGATTTACGCGCTCGGCTGGGTCGCGTAATTATTTCCCTGGGGCCCCCATGATCGCTAAGTCTCCGGACCTTCCCGTGAAATCGCAGGCGATGCGGCACGTGGACGATTATCTTGAGGTCGGCCAAAAAGCCGGCGCGTCTGATGTCCATCTGGCTGTAAATGCGCAGCCAAGATGGCGGTTGCACGGACGACTGGAACCTATCTGGCCCGACGCACCGTTGCTCACTGCCGAGCAAACCGCGGCTCTAGCTGAGGCATTTGTCCCCGCCGTTTATAAAAACGAGCTCAACACGCGCGGCGACTCGGATTTTGCATATGAAAATGAGTTCGCCCGCTATCGCACCAGCGTGGTTCGGCAGCGGCTTGGGATCGAGATTGTCTTCCGCGTGATCAACAGTCACGTCCGAACTATGGACGAACTGGGGTTGCCTGAGCGCCTCAAACTACTCACCCGGTACCAGAACGGGCTGATCCTCGCGACCGGTTCAGTAGGAACGGGGAAATCGACGACCCTGGCGGCAATGGTTGAGCAGATAAACATGGAACGCCGCGATCACATCATCACATTAGAAGACCCGATCGAGTACATTTTAACGTCGAAAAACTGTCACGTTACCCAACGAGAGATATTCACTCACAGCGACTCTTTTGCCACAGCATTGCGTGCTTCACTTCGCGAAGACCCCGATGTGATCATGGTTGGAGAAATGCGCGATTTGGAAACTATCTCACTCGCCATCACTGCCGCCGAGACCGGTCACCTTGTTTTGGCAACGCTGCATACCAGCAGCGCCGCCCGCACACTGGATCGATTGCTCGACGTCTTCCCACCTCATCAACAGGAGCAAATCCGGGTGATGGTAAGCGAATCCTTGCGGGGAGTTATCAGTCATCAGCTGATACCGCGGGCGGACGGCACCGGGCGCGTGCTGGCATTGGAGATTCTTACGAACACGCCCGCTGTGGCCAATGTTATTCGAGAAGCAAAGACCTATATGTTGCCGGGCATTATTCAGACCGGTAAAAAGCAAGGCATGCGCTTAATGGATGATACTCTGATCGAACTGTATCAGCGCGGTTTGATCAGCGCTCAGGAGGCTTACACGCGGGCTGAACAGAAACAAATGGTGCGACAACAGCTGAAGATGTAGGACGACGTGACCACAGACTACAGGACCACCAGCTTCCAGCGAATAGCCGAATTGGCTCGTGGTCTCGCGGTCTTCTTGTCCTTTTGTAATGGCTTACCTTGATCAGTTTCTAAGTGTGATTGTGAAGCACGGTGGGTCGGATCTTCACTTCGCTGAGGGACAGCCGCCGAAAATGCGTGTGCATGGCGACATCATGCCCATTCGCGCCGAGACGATTTCACGGGAGGAAGCCGTGCAGATGATGAGCGAACTTTGCGGAGCGCGGAACTGGGAACTGTTCGAGCAACGCGGCGACCTGGATTTCGCGTACGAAATGGATGAGGCCTCTCGGTTTCGGAGCAACTACTTCAAGCAATCAAACGGTTACGGCGCAACGTTTCGGCTCATTCCCACCAGGATTGCTACGCTCGAAGAATTGGGAATTCCACTGATTGTAAGAGAGTTTGCGAATCTACGCGGCGGGCTTGTGCTGGTCACAGGCCCTACCGGCTCCGGGAAAACCACGACACAAGCTGCGTTGATCGACTACATCAATCAAAACTTTGCAAAACATGTCGTGACAATCGAGGAGCCGATCGAGTTCGTGCATGACAACAAGAAGAGCACCATTACTCAGCGTGAAGTTCCCACCAATTCCAGTTCGTTTGCCGCTGGCCTCAAGGCGGCCCTGCGCGAAGATACCGATATTGTGCTGGTGGGAGAAATGCGCGACCTCGAGACTGTCTCACTTGCTCTTACTGCCGCCGAAACCGGTCTTCTTGTGTTCGGCACATTGCACACGAACAATGCGCGCAAAACGGTTGACCGAATGGTAGACGTTTTTCCCGCAGACCGTCAACCACAGGCGCGTGCCATGCTCGCGAACTCACTGCGCGGTGTGGTTGCTCAATTGCTCTTAAAAAGGGCAGATCGACCAGGGCGCATTGCAGTGAACGAGATTTTGATCGCCAACGCCGCTGTCGCCGCAATCATTCGTGAAGGGGCAACGCAAAAGCTCCAGGACGTGATTGTCTCAGGTAGGGCACAGGGAATGCAATTCATGGACGACGCCATCTGGGCGCTGCTTCAAAAGGGTATTGTCTCCCCTCACGAAGCTTTCATGAAAGCCATCGACAAAAGCCGCTTCAGCCCGTTTCTATCTCCGGAGGACGAGGCGCTCGGCAACGCTGCCGGCTCAGTCCGTGATGACGAAAAGCGCGTTTCCGGCAGTTTCCCGAAGCCGATCAGCGCTCGCGCACCAGCGAGATAGGCAAGAAGTTGTCGGGCAGGAACCCATGCATCTCAAGACAGTCACGCTTCCAAGAACTGGCCACGAATAGCCTTAACAAACAAGCCAATCAGCGCCCGCGTCGAATCGCCGCCGATTTTCGACGCTCTTCTCTGCGGGCACGTCAACGACGACGCTCGGAAGAACGTGCGGCGTCCGTAAATCTACTGAGCAGCCACTCTGCGCGCGGCGGTTTCAAGCCTTTCGAGGACCATGGCTTTGGTCAGCACTTCCGGGAAGACAATCGGTTCTTCGTTTTTTCCGGGGTAAAGGACGTACAACGGAACGCCCGGGCGGCCAAACCGCTGCAACAGTTTCGTGATCACAGGATCGCCATTGGTCCAATCAGCTTTCAATTTCACAATCGCGTGACGCTGAAACGCCTCTCGCACCTCGGTGCTCTCAAGAACATTAGCCTCATTAAACTTGCAAGTAAGGCACCACGCCGCCGTAAAATCGACAAATACGGAATGACCCTGGTCCAATTCTGCCTGCAACCGGTCGGGTGTAAACGCCTGCCAATCTCCGCGAAGTCGCGAATCGGCCAAAGCGGCGTTAGCAGATCGAAATTTGCCGCCGATGAAATAAACGCTGCTTCCGAGCACGAGCACGAGCATGAGCACGAGAACGACACTCCGCGTCGCTGCCGAGGCGGTTGGCAGAACGAACGCTCCCTTCATCCAGCACGCGACGCTGATGACCAGAAGAAAGCAGCTTGCCCAAATCGCTCCTTCCAAGCCGCGCTGAGCACCCAGCACGTAAAGAAGAAACAGCAAAGTAGCCAACAGCAGAAAGCCCATGAATTGTTTCACATGCAGCATCCATGGACCCGGTTTCGGCAGAAATCGCAGCCAGGCGGGCTGAGCGCTTAAAAGCAGGTACGGCGCGCTCATCCCAGCGGCGATCGCAACGAACATCGCCAGGATAACCGCCGGGGATTGCGAAAATGCAAAGCCCAGGGCGGTGCCGAGGAACGGCGCGGTGCACGGTGTTGCCAGCACAGTTGCGAACACGCCCTGGAAAAATGAGCCCAAATCGTCCTTACGCTCGGCGGTTGAAAGCAACCCGCGTGTCATGCTTTGTGGCAGCGAGATTTCGAACACCCCAAAGAGGTTCAGCGCGAACACAAGGACAATCGCGCTCAGCGCAAGAACGAAATAGGCGTTCGTGAATTGAAATCCGCCCCACGTGACATCGCGCCCGGCGCCTTTAAGCGCAATCAGGAGCACCGCAAGCCCAACGAACCACGCGAAGATTCCAACTGTAAACGCGATACCACTTCGTAAAACTTTCCGCCGGCTTTGGCCCGCTTGTTGAATAAATCCAAAGATTTTCAGCGAAATCACCGGCAATACGCAGGGCATCAAATTCAAAATGATGCCGCCAAGGAAACCGAAGAGCAGGAAAGTGAAGATTCCGCGCGCAGGCGGCGTGTTGGCCGCCGAAACAGTCGGCGCGGCTGAAATTCGCCACGCTGAGCGGTCCTCGCCATTTGGTTGCTGAGAAAAGACGATCAAGCCGACAATGGACGACGGGTTTTTCTCCGACGACTCAATCGGAACTCGAAAGATAACTTCATTCCTGTTTCGTGATTCGATTATTGGATGGCCAACGACAACATCCGGTCCTGGCGATGGGAAAAAATCCAACGCCGGATATTTGGCTAGTGATTCGCTCGTAATCTTCAGGCGGAGATCGCGTCCAACCCGACTCCAGTTTGCCGATGCCACATTCGACTCCGGCCAGTTTTGAGGCAATAAACGACGGTAGCGCGCGAAGAGTTCCGAGTTGGCCGGTTGATTCGTTGTCGATACCGGTACCTGCAGCTGCGGTGTCGCGCTGCCAGGAATGCAGATTTTCTCGCAGACAAGCCAGTTTACCTGGGCTGACAGCTTTGCTACTGGACCGTCGAGCTTTTGCGCCGGCGTGATTTCCTGCATCAGCAGGACTTCATTTTCGTACCCGTACGTCTCGATGTCGCCCGGATCGATGGTCTTCAGGGGAATTGGCCATTGAATCTCTCCGACCTTCCAGCCTGATGGTAGCTTCCATTTCAATTCTGTGGGAAGACCAGCGTCGCCAGAGAACGCCCAATAAGTGTGCCATCCCGGAGCCATTCGAAGCAGCAACCCGACAGTGAATGATTTTCCAGGAACAATGGCACTCGTATCAGCGAGCAGTTCGGCTCTAACGAGTTCTTTTCCTTGATAAACCTGCGCCGGGCTCTGCGAGGCGAAAGCAAGGAAAGACCAAGCGACGACATACGCCGCAATTCGCGATGCCGGTCTCATGGTATTACGTAACACTCGCGCAAGTCCACCGCAATTCGAGCCTGTAGCCGCTTCGCTGTGCGAAACGCATCTCATTTGAAGATGGCGGCACCATGCTTATCCCACAGGCGCCACGTCGCCCGCAGGGCGACGGCTACAGGGCCGCCGCAGTCCTATGGCACAAGGAAAATTTTATCGGTCCAGGGATCTTTCACCTTGGTGCCAGATGGGAAGCCGCTTACATCGACGTATCTTCCTTCTTTGTCGAACGGACTGAAGACATATCCAGGTTTGTCGGGAACCGGTTTACCTGTTGGAAAGGCTGCCTGAGAAGAGGAAGCGTGCGATGCGCTCGTGTTCGTTGATGATTGCGCTGTATCTCCGCGAGTCGTGCGCGAAGAAGCGCCTGATGTCTGGCTCTGTCGGCGCTCCGTTTCAAGACGTGGCTGTGTTTGCGGTGCAGACTCCGTTTCCGGTGGCGGAATTGATTCGCCGGGATTCGTAACATCGGACGGCGTCTCCGTTCCCGTCATGGTTGTTGATTCATCGCCCCTCTTCCGCGTGGCATAATGCACCGGGGCACTGGCAACACGATACGAACCGACCGCGACGGCCCGAGCCACTTTGTAAGAACCTACCGCTGCGCCGCGGGTTACATGATAAGAAGTAGCCGCCACGTCGTGGGTCGCCCGGCATCCGCCAAGCAAAATGGGAGCGAGCATCAAAATTCGCACCAGCGCATTCATTTTACCTTCATACAGATGTCACTGATCGCTATTCGTTCAATGATTTAGGCTGGCGTCACGAATG
Organism: Verrucomicrobiota bacterium; assembly: GCA_046732875.1. GTDB lineage: Bacteria > Verrucomicrobiota > Verrucomicrobiia > Chthoniobacterales > UBA10450 > Udaeobacter. The sequence goes on from JBKPOB010000063.1 coordinate 31,430, forward strand.
AAATCGCCGATATCACGCTCAGTGGTCGCCCAGGAACACATCAATCGGTAAACATCAGGCTCGATAAATTTATAGAACCGCCATCCGCGCGCTTGGAGGCCGCGTGCGACTTGGTCTTCCATCCGCGCAAAGACAGCATTTGCCTCTACAGGGAATGCAACTTCGACTTTCGCCTCGCGTTGCAAGCCTTGCGCAAGCTGGTGTGCCGCGCTATTGGCATGCCGGGCGTTTCGCAGCCACACCTCTCCTGTCAAAAGTCCCACCCACGACGCAGCCAGGAAACGCATCTTGGAGCCGAGTTGTCCAGCTTGTTTCACTCGATAGTCGAACTCGCGCGAGATCTCCTTGTTAAAAAATAACACCAGTTCGCCTGCGGCTGTCCCATTTTTTGTTCCACCGAAGCAGAGGACATCAACTCCAACCTCCCACGTGATCGTTCTTGGTGAGCAGTTGAGCGACGCCACTGCGTTTGCGAAACGCGCACCGTCCATGTGCACAAATAGTCCGTGCGAACGCGCGAGGCCGGCGATTGCTGCAATTTCCTCGCGCGTGTAAACAGTTCCGAACTCGGTTGCCTGTGCAATGCTGATCACGCCCGGCTTGTGCGAATGCAAGTCGTTCTGGCGCATAAGCAGCGCCTTGGTCAGGCCGTGGTCAATCTTTCCATTTTCTCCTCCGACCAGGAGCAGTTTCGATCCGCCGGTGAAAAATTCCGGCCCGCCGCATTCGTCGGTCTGAATGTGAGCATTCTGATGGCAGATGATACTGCGAAAAGACGGACACATTTGGGCGAGCGCCAAGGCATTTGCCGCCGTGCCCGTGAAAACAAAATAAACGTCGCAGTCGATCTCGAAGATTTCACGGATCCGGTCGCATACGCGCGCAGTCCCAGGGTCCTCGCCATATGCAGCCGCGTAGTCGACGTTGGCCTCCTGCAATGCGGCCGACGCCTCGGGGCAAATCGGCGCGGTGTTATCGCTCGCAAATTCGTGGCGCTCTACAGTCATTATCCTGTTTGCTAGGCGGATTTCCGCCCCTGATCAATCAGCACAAAAAGAGATTGCCTGACAGATCCGAGCCCTGGGCCTCCGGAGTCTGCCAGGCAAATCTCCTCCACTTGCTCCTCAAATTGCTTGAAGCAATTCATTCTCATTTCGGAAACCAGTCCGAAAGTGGGCGTGTCTGGCAGTAAATTTTTTTTACCCCCGGAGTTGCCTGGTTCCGCCTTTGCTTAACTGATAGGGCCGAACTAATTTCGTAAATGAGGTCGCTCCAAGGTGAGATCGAGCAGCGTGGCAGGCGCATCTTCGAGCTCGTCGATAAACATCCTGAGCCGCTCTTCAGCAAAGCCGGATTTTATCAGCGACTGATGACGCTCTCGATGCACGATGAGCAGCTCAAGTTACAACTCTTTCGTTTTGTCGATGTCCTTCCTTCGCTACGCACCTCAGGGGAAATTGTGGAGCATCTTCAGGAATACTTCGCCGATGCGCGTGATTCGCGAAAGCTTTCGGAATTTCTGAGGACCGGCATTCGGCTGGCGCGTATCGTTCCGTTTATCAGCGGGCCTATCCTGCGGTGGAACGTCTCCGAAATGGCGCGCCAGTTCATCGCCGGACGCAATCCGAACGATGTCATGCGGACATTGCGCAAGCGTCGTACGCAAAAAATTGCCTTTACAGTCGATCTTTTGGGAGAAGCAGTGGTCAGCGAAGCCGAGGCCGATGAATACGCGGCGCGTTATCTGGATTTGCTCGAGGGTCTTGCGCGCGAGACAAAGGACTGGACCGATCCGCTGGGCAAAAATTCCGAGCTTTTTCCGGTCGTAAATCTTTCGGTCAAAATTTCCGCACTCTATTCCCAATTTAATCCGGCCGATCAGGCAGATGCGATCGCCCATCTCGTGCCGAAGCTGCGCCCGCTTCTGCGTCGCGCGCGAGAGACAGGTGCTTTTATCAATTTCGACATGGAAAGCTATGCGCACAAAAATACTACGCTCGAATTGTTCAAAGCTATTTTCACGGAGGAAGAGTTTAGGGATTGGTCGCGTGCCGGGATCGTCACCCAAGCCTACTTGCGAGATTCAGAAGCGGATCTGCGCGATCTGATTGAGTGGGGTCGAGTGCGCGGCACGCGGTTCGCAGTTCGGTTGGTCAAAGGCGCATACTGGGATTACGAAACAGCGAAGTCGCGCCAGAACGGCTGGGATTGTCCGGTTTATCTCCAGAAGCTAGAAAGCGATGCGAATTTCGAGACACTCACGCGATTGCTATTGGAGAATGAATCCATCGTTACCTCTGCATTTGGCTCGCACAACGTGCGCAGCATTGCACACGCGCAAGCATTCGCGAATGAACTCAGGATCGATCCCAGCCGCTTCGAGTTTCAACTGCTCTATGGGATGGCCGGACCAATCAAGCGCGCATTAGTGGATATGGGTTATCGCGTCCGCGAATATTGCCCCGTGGGTGAACTCCTACCGGGGATGTCCTATCTGGTTCGACGTCTGCTCGAGAACACCTCAAACGAAGGATTTTTGCGCGCAAAATTTTCCGAGAATGTCTCTGCGGAAGAACTGCTGCGTGATCCATGCGAAACTTTGCGCCGCAGCCGAAACGGCGTCCTACCATCAGCAAATGCCACGATAAATATGACAACAATCAGACCAAAGACACAGGCGGGCGTTCCCTATGAAAATGCGCCCTTAACGAACTTCGCCTTACCCGAAAATCAGAAAAAAATGCGGGCTGCGCTGGACGAACAGCGCAGGCAATTAGGGCGCAAAGTTCCGCTCACGATCAACGGCGAAAAGATCTGGACCGATAAGATGTTTTCCTCGGTCAATCCCAGCCAGCCCGACCAAATCGTCGGGTACGCCGCCGAAGCCGGCATTCCCGAAGCCGAACGCGCCGTCGCCGCAGCGCGCGCGGCGTTCGAGAAATGGCGTCGCACTTCGGTTGAAGAGCGCCGCCAATTACTGGAACGCGCCGCCGAGATTCTGGAGCGTCGCCGATTCGAGCTTTCCGCGCTCGAGGTCTTTGAAGTGGGCAAGCCGTGGGCTCAGGCGGACGGCGATATTGCCGAAGCAATCGATTTTTGCACCTTCTACGCACGCCAGATGCGCTTGTTAGGCCGGCCACGGCTTACGCAAAACGTGCCGGGGGAAGAAAGCTACGAGCATTACTGGCCGCGCGGCGTCGCGCTCGTGATCGCGCCCTGGAATTTTCCGATGGCAATCTTGTGCGGCATGGTCAGCGCCGCACTCGTCACGGGCAATACCGTGATCATGAAACCGTCGGAGCAATCGGTCATTATCGGCGCGATGCTGATGGAAATTTACGAGGAAGCCGGCGTGCCGCCCGGCGTATTGAATTTTCTCAACGGCAAAGGCTCAGTCATCGGCGCGCACATGGTTGATCACAAAGACGTCGATTTGATCGCCTTCACCGGATCACGCGAGGTGGGGCTATGGATTTGGGAGAGCGCCGGCAAAACCCGCGAAGGCCAGCGCGAGCTCAAGCGCGTCATTTGCGAGATGGGCGGAAAAAATGCCATGATCGTCGATTCCGACGCCGATCTGGATGAAGCAATTGTCGATTCGATTTATTCGGCGTTCGGTTTTCAGGGCCAGAAATGTTCCGCGCTCTCGCGGCTGATCGTTCTTGAGGAAAACTACGACCGCGTCATGGAACGTTTGCTCGGTGCCGCTTCTAGCGTGCGCGTCGGCAATCCGGAAGAGCCGGGCGTCGTGGTCGGGCCGGTAATTGATGAAGCCGCTTACCGGCGCATTCTGGATTACATCGACGTGGGTAAAAGCGAGGCCACACTCGCGTATCAGGCAAAGAACGTTCCGCCACAAGGTTATTTCATTCCGCCTACGATTTTCACGGGAGTGAAACCAAACATGCGAATCGCGCGCGAAGAGATTTTCGGCCCAGTGCTAAGTGTGATCAAGGTACGCGACCTCGATGAAGCAATCGAAGTCGCCAATAGCACCGATTACGCGTTGACCGGCGGATTTTTCTCGCGTAGCCCGGACAACATCGAGCGCGTCAAAGCACAGTTGGAAGCCGGCAACGTTTATATTAATCGCCCATGCACTGGCGCAATCGTTGGCCGTCATCCCTTCGGAGGATTCAAGATGAGCGGCGGCGGCACTAAAGCCGGCGGCAAAGATTATTTGCTGAACTTTCTCATCCCGCGTGTGGTGAGCGAAAATGTTGCACGCCACGGGCTCGCCCCGGAAAAGACGCCCGAATACCGCGAGGAATTTCTTTGGCCAAAAAAGTAATCGCACGGGACGTCGTGCGGCGGTGGAAAGATCGAAGAAAACTCGCTTACTGATCCAGGGGCCGGCCCTTGCTCAACACCTTCACCACTGTGACCACCATGTAGAGCACCGGCCACGCCGAGGTTAAAACAATCAGTGCAAACACTGCCATTTCCCTGGCACGTTCCCGTGCAGCTTCGATACGGAATTCGCGTGCTAAATTGTAAAAATTTCTGACTCCGTATCTATCCTCTCCGTCGTAAGGCGAGAAATAGCCGCCGCGCCATTGGCCGAAACCGGAATGAAAAAAATAGTCGGTGTGCGGAAATCGCCCCTTACCGTCCGTGAAAGGACTCCTAGGTTTCATAACCAAAACCTCGTGTCGGAACCGCCAACTATAATACCACGTTACAAAAAGGAATCAGCCTGAAAAAAATCGCACCTCGCCATACCGATCAGCCGCTTATTTTTTTGCGACAGTTGGCGTCTTGCCGGGCGGATTTGCGTTCGTTACCGCGGAGTCGGCCGTGGTGGC
>JBKPOB010000064.1:0-6216 GCA_046732875.1 Verrucomicrobiota bacterium
AAGAGCCGCTGTAACTGATCAATGGCAATGGCACACCGGTGATCGGCAAGAGCGCGATTGTCATCCCAATATTCTGAAAGATGCTTGTAAAGATAAGCGCTGTGATCCCAATCGTCAGAAGCAGGCCTAATTGATCGCCTGCAAAAAAAGCAACAAAAAGGCAGGTCAATAGAAGTAGCGTGAACGCGCCGATAAGGAAAACGCCGCCAATGAATCCCCATTGCTCGCCGATAGCGGAGAAAATATAGTCATTGTGCACGGCGGTGGCGGGAAGAAACCCAAGCTCGATCTGAGTATTTGGCGCCTTGAAGCCCTTGCCTGACCAACCGCCTGAGCCGATGGCGATAAGGGATTGGTTGATCGCCCAGGCGGAGCCCTGTTTGTCGATATCGGGATGCGTAAACGCAGTGATCCGCTGTTGTTGATATGGTTTTAGACCGAAATTGATTGCGATTGGGATGAAGGCGATTCCGATGAGAATGATGCAAATCAAGTAGCGCAGCGGCAGACCACCGACGAATAACAGCGCCAGGAGCACCGGCACCCAAAGAATTACCTCGCCCAAGTCCGGTTGCATCAGAATCAGCAGACAAGGCGCTGCGGCAATCGCTCCGCAGAGCAGCAACCGCAGCATCGGATGCATTTCGCGAAATTGAGTCAGGAAGAGTGCCAAAACCATAATGCCCGCGACAATCGCAAGCTGTGCTGGCTGAAAATTGAGCGGCCCCAAATGCAGCCAACTGCGTGCGCCGTAAACCTTGGTTCCCATGAACTTCGTCATGATTAGAAAGACGATACCGGCCAGGTACATCGGCAGCGCGCCCCAGCGAACCCAGCGATAATGGATCAAGCTCGTTAGCATAAAAGCAAAGACACCCACGATCACCCAGTTTGCTTGCTTTCGCCAGAAGTCTGCTGCATACGAGTCCGCGCGCGTGGAAGTGGCGCTGTAAATCGCCACGACTCCGAAGACGGCAAGAGCGAGCATGGTCAGCAGCAGAAGCCAGTTTTGACCCAGCAACTTTCGAAGAAACGGCGTCATCCGATTTAAACTCGATTAAATCTCCCGCACATCGGCAGGGAAGTGAGGACAATTATACGCGCACTGCAAACTTCGCAAAATTGTCGTGCAGGCTTTTGAATCTTCAGTGTTTCTAATGGGAGCCCGGACAATTTCAGGTTTCGATCAGGAATGTGACGAGGGCGGAACGGACGCGGTCAAGCGAGGGCAGTTTTCAGCTAAGGACCAGACTAGGTGGGAATTATGTTTACCCAGCCCTGGCTCGCAGAGTCACCTTATAATCGCCTGATTATGAACTTGTTAAAAATTTTTCCAGCAAATATTGGCGCTTCACTTGTCTCTAGATTTGAAGGCTACTAAACTAGTCTCCACTTTTGTTCTTTTTTCGGGAGGGAAAGCAAATGGCCAAGAGTAGAAAGACGAAGAAAAAGACGAAAAGAAAGCTCGCGCACCCCAGACTGCCGATGCAACGGCAGTTGAATTTGCTTCACGAGGGGACGCATTTCGACCTCCGCCCGATGTTTGACGATTTAAATAAGCGATACTTCCGCGGGCGGCTGCGCGGTTACAGAGTGATGTGGAGTCGCCGGCGCAAGCATCGCCCAAAGGAGTATTTCATCTTTGGCACAATTCAGGAGCAGGACCGCGTTATTCGAATCAATCGGGCGCTGGATCAGCCATTCGTGCCGGCTTGGTTTCTGCGGTACGTGCTTTATCACGAGATGCTGCACTCGGTAGTGCCCGATCAGCTAATCTCCCGAGGTCGTCGGCGGGTTCACACGGAAGAATTTAACCGTCGCGAGCGCGAATTCCCGGGTTATCGACGCGCCCGGCGCTGGGAAGACGAGAATCTGTCGCGTTTCTTGCGCTGAGAAGATCGGAGGTCAGCCAGCCTGGCTGACTCGGCGGCCGGACTGCCAGCCCGGTCATTGGTTCCGGCAGCCTAACAGGCCGCCGGCCGAGTCAGGCTAGCAGCCTGACGTACACAAAAATCAGCGCGTCTCCGTAATGGGCGACGGAGATGGCCTGTCAGACGGCGAGGGCGTCGTCGCTACGTTCTTTTTGATTAGGTACCAAAGGGTTGTCGCGAGCAGGAGAGAGATCAACTTCGCCCGCCAGTTTTTCAGAATCAGTCTCTTCATATTTGCTGTGCAACAAGATCTCCGCGATCCGTTGGCGAAAGGTCTCTGGAGTAAAATTGCGCTCAATTCGCCTCCGGTGACAAATGGAAATATTGCCCGTCTCTTCGGAGACGACTACCGCCACGGCATCCGATTCCTCAGTAATCCCAAGCCCGGCGCGATGACGCAATCCCAGGCTTCGGTCGAGCGTTTCACGTTGGCTCACTGGAAAAATACACGCCGCGGCCGCGATTCGTCCGTTGCGAATAATCACTCCGCCATCGTGCAGCGCTGCCTTGGGATGAAAGATGGTCAGGATGAGTTCGACAGAAAAATCTCCGTCGATCATGACGCCCGTTTCCTCGTAAATGCGAATCGACGTATCGCGCTCGATCGCGATGAGCGCGCCGAATTGCTTATTTGCCAGTTGCATGACCGCCTCGGCCAGATCGTGAACAGTTTCCCGCTTCTCGCTGGTCAGCGAGAAAATGGGGTGACCGCCAAGCGCAGCCAGCCCACGTCTCAGCTCCGGCTGAAAAATCACCACCAGCGCGACTGCGAGGAAAACCGAGAAGCTTCGGACGATCCAGCCGATCACAACTAAATTGAGCAGCGTCGAAATAAGAGTCAGCGTCAAAAAGACGATCGCCAGCCCGGTGAGCACTTTCGCGCCGCGCGTTCCCCGGAAATAAAGGTAACCATAATAAATCGCCACGCTTAGCAGAAGGATTTCAACCAGGCTGCGCCATCCTCGGAGCCAGAGATCGATGAGCTGATGAATCATTTTGTCCGCTGAAGAATTGCTTCCGTTACTTTTAAGGCATTTACGGTTTCCTTGACATCATGAACGCGAAGCACGTCTGCCCCACGTGCGCGCAGGAGCGAAGTCAACGCCACTGCAGGCGCCAATCGATCGCTGATCTGCTCCGAATTGATCAGTTTGCCGAGAAACGATTTTCGGGAAACGCCAATCACGATTGGTCGATCAGATGCGCGGAGCGGCTCGAGCTGCGCGAGCAACTCGAGATTGTGCTCAAGCGTTTTCCCGAAACCAATGCCCGGATCAAACGCAATCGCCATGGTGTCAATATTATAAACTATGGCGCGCGCATATTGTTGTCGAAAAAAATCAGAAACTTCTAGGACAACGTTCGTGTATTGCGGCGCGATCTGCATCGTCTGCGGCGTTCCCTGCATATGCATGATGATGAAAGCCGATTTCGTTTCGGCAATCAGCCGCATCATTTCCTCGTCACCTCGCCCTCCGGTAATGTCGTTCACAATCGAAGCTCCCGCTCGAATCGCCGCGCGCGCAACTTCGGCTTTAGACGTGTCAATCGAAATAATGGCTTCAGTCTTTTTGCGCAATTGTTCGATTACCGGAATCACACGGCGCAATTCCTCTTCTGGGGGGACACCTTGGGCCCCTGGTCGGGTGGATTCGCCGCCGACATCGATGATGGCCGCACCTTCCGCTGCTATCCTCAGACCCTGCTCCACGGCATTCTCTATCGCGAAGAATTTGCCGCCATCAGAGAATGAATCCGGAGTGACATTCAATACACCCATAACCAGCCCCTGCTGCGAGAGATCGAAGATGCGGTCGCCGATTTTCCAAAGTCTCCCACGCATCATGGATGAGACTAACACCGAACCTGGATTATTCGAAAAGAGCTGTAGCGGCGCTCTATCAGCGGCGAAAATGCAGCAGCCGGCGGTCATAGACCGCCGCTATAGTTATTTCTTTCGCGAGTAGCGCCCTATCAGTTCCCCTTTGGCAACAATGTGCCCTTTCATTGCGGCATCCAGCTGGCTTCGCTTGGCGCCGGCGGGCAAATCCAGCTCGCGATCAAGCGCGAAAATCTTGAAGTAATAACGATGCGTACCAGAGGGTGGACAGGGTCCGCCATAGCCGGATTTGCCGAAGTCATTTGTTCCATGCACGCCTTTGGGGGCGCTTCCTTCAGCGACGGTGCTCGTCTGCGCCGAGATATTCCAAACCATCCAATGCGTGAACAGGCCGCTCGGAGCATCCGGATCATCTACAATCAAGGCCAGGCTTTTCGCGCCGGAAGGAACGTCTGCAATCTGCAAGGGCGGGCTGGTGTCGCCGCCATCGCATGTGAACTTTGAAGGAATGTTCCCACCTTCTTGAAAAGCAGAACTTGTGATCTTCATCTTGGCTCCTCCCGCGGCAAATGAGACAATCGCCACCAGGGCAATCGTCAACGCGCCGGCAATGATCGCTTTTTGCATTATTCGACCTCCGATTGAAATCGCGTTAAATCGGCAAACCTGGCGGTATTGTTTCGCTTAGATGGCTTCAAACGGACGTAAGATTCGAGAACAAATTCTGGGTCTGCTGGCCCGGAACGATTACCGGCCACTCAACAGAGTTGATATCGCGCGAAAGCTCGAGATGACCAGTGCCGGGCGGGTTGCGTTGCGCAAGACCTTGCGCGAGCTCGAGCGCGCAGGCGAGATCGCGCGCATCCGGACGAACCGATATGTTTTGCCGGCCGAGGCTGACTTGGTGACTGGCAAATTGTCGATTCATCAAGCCGGCTACGGTTTTCTAACGTCAGAAATCTCGGGGCAACCGGACGTTTTCATCGCGGCGGAAAACATCGGAACAGCCATGCATAGCGATCGTGTGGTCGCGCGCATCTCGCGTGACGAACCTTATGGACGCATTAAAGGACGGCGTGAAGGGCGCGTGATTCGAATCCTGGAGCGTGCTCACGATACAATTGTCGGCACTCTCCAGCGCTCGCGGAACTTTTATTACGTGGTCCCGGATGACCCGCGCTTCGTGCACGATGTTTATGTGAGACCGACAGAAGATCGGCGATCAGAGGTCGCCGCTACAGTTGGCGATAAAGTTGTGGTTCGTCTGGAGACGTGGGAATCGCGCCATGTTAATCCCGAAGGTGAAATCATCGAAGTCCTCGGTCCGGCGTCGGCGCCGGGCATCGACATGCTGTCGATCATCCGGAAGTATCATCTGCCAATGGAATTTCCCAGGGATGTTCTTGATCAGGTCAAGAGGATTCCGGAGACAATCAATATTCGGCAACTCGAGGGACGCGAAGATTCACGCAAAGAATTCATAGTCACCATCGATCCCGATGACGCGCGCGATTTCGACGACGCGATTCACGTCGAGAAGGTCGGGAGTGGCTGGCGTCTCGGCGTACACATTGCAGATGTCGCCGCTTACGTAGAGCCGGACAGCCCGCTCGATCGAGAAGCGCGTCGGCGTGGTAATAGCGTTTACCTTCCGGATCGCGTAATCCCGATGTTGCCGGAGCGATTGAGTAACGGCGTTTGCAGTCTCAATCCCGGAGTCGATCGGCTCACCCATTCAGTATTCATTCATTTCGACAAGCACGGGGCGGCAAAAAGCGCGCGCTTTGCGCACAGCGTGATTAGAAGTGCGCACCGGCTCACCTACAAACAGGCTTACGCGATTTTGACCGCGCCACCGACCGATAAGTTGAGCGAACGGCTGCACGTTGCCTGGGAACTCGCAGCGCTTGTGCGACAGAAGCGATTTGAGCATGGCGCGCTGGACCTCGATTTTCCGGAGGTAAAAGTCTGGGTCGATAAAGATGGGCACCCAGTAAAATTGGAGCGTGTCGAGAACGATAAATCGCACCAGCTGATCGAAGAGTTCATGCTGGCTGCAAACGAGGCTGTTGCGCGCGAACTGAAAAAGCGCGCGATTCCAACGATCTATCGGGTCCACGAAAATCCAGACCCCGAAAAATTGGGGGAGTATCGCGATTTCGTGCTCGGCTTTAATTATAAGGTTGGGGATCTGACGCATCGCGCAGAGCTGCAGCGATTGCTGGCGTCATTCCGGGGAAAACCGGAAGAGCAAGCGCTCAAGGTCGCTTTGCTTAAAAGTTTAAAGCGGGCCCGTTACTCTCCACAGCCGCTCGGCCATTACGGGTTGGCCAAGGCAAATTATTTGCATTTCACCAGTCCCATTCGGCGTTACGCAGATTTGGTTGTGCATCGTGCATTGGGGGCTGTCTCTTATACACATCTGACGCTGCCGACGACTCTGTG
>JBKPOB010000065.1:0-42954 GCA_046732875.1 Verrucomicrobiota bacterium
GCCTGATGATCTGTCACGGCTGGTATCCTTGTTTCGAGCCGGAAAAGACGCCCGCCACTTTATCTCGTCGGATCGTAACCGAGTTGTTGCGCAACGATCTCGGTTTCGATGTTCTTGTGATGACTGACGATCTAGACATGGGCGCGATCCTCACCGCGTATCGCCTTGAGGACACGAATCGGCTGGCAATCGAGGCAGGGAACGACGTGGCGATGATTTGCCATCGCATTCCTGAGATTGAGAACGTGCAGCGGATTCTCGCTACGTTGCCGCAAGATCAAATCGATCGCGCGCTGGAAAGCGTTGCACGATTCAAAGAAAAACTTACACCGCCTCACGAGTTTTCCGAAGCTGCCTTCCGCAAGATCGACGACGAGATCTGGGACCTACGTGTCGCCGTTCTGGGCGAACAACGCGCCAGTCAGACGACTCCCCAAAGCGTTCAACGTTCGCCTGTAGAGATGTTCTGATCCCGGTGTATTCCCGCGCAGGAGGCGGGTATGCGCCTTGACCCCTTCCGGGGCTCCAGACTATTCTCCGCTTTCTGTGCGCGTCGAACTTACCGTCCGCGGGATAATTATAGGTGTCATCATCACACTGGTGTTCACAGCGGCCAATGTGTACTTCGGTCTCAAGGCCGGCCTCACGTTTGCTACATCGATTCCGGCGGCAGTGATCTCGATGGCGATCCTGCGCGGTTTCCGCAATGCGACCATCCAAGAGAACAATATTGTGCAAACAGTGGCCTCGGCTGCAGGCACGCTGTCGTCGATCATTTTCGTGTTGCCCGGTCTGATCATGATCGGTTGGTGGACTGGTTTTCCGTTTTGGATTTCGTTCGCGATCTGCGCTCTGGGCGGCATTCTGGGCGTGATGTATTCGATACCGCTGCGCCGGGCGCTGGTCACTACTTCGGATTTGCCGTACCCCGAAGGCGTCGCCTGCGCTGAAGTCCTGAAGGTCGGCAGTGGCGGCGCTCAACATGCATCCGACATCGAACACGGTCGCGCGGGTTTACTCGCAGTGCTATGGGGCTCCATTGTGGCCGCAGTATTTGCGGTGGTGGTTCAGACGCAAATCTTCGCCGCTGACGTCGCCCAGACATTCCGCATTGGGAAGCGCGGTGCTGTGAGCGGTTATGACTTCTTCTTATCATTTGCGCTTCTCGGCATTGGGCACTTGGTCGGTTTATCAGTCGGCATTGCGATGCTTATCGGCGCATTAATCGGCTGGGGCTGGGGAGTGCCGCACTATTCGGCGATAGCCGGCGATGTTACCACCGCTGCGAGCGCACTGGCATTCAGCACTTGGAGTCACAAGGTGCGTTTCGTCGGCGCCGGCGCGATCGGCGTATCCGCGATTTGGACACTGCTCAAATTGGTAAGGCCCGTTGCCAGAGGCCTTGCAGGTGCGATGGCTGCCTCGCGTGCGCGCAAAGCCGGTAAAGCCGACACGTTGCCGATTACAGAACGCGATATTCCGATCGGCATCGTCGGTCTTGTCACTTTGGTTTGCATGTTGCCGATTGCGTGGTTGCTCGGTTATTTCGGCAACACCAGCGGCTTGGGCGCGCATGTAGCTGTGCTGACCATCGGCGGCATCGTCTACGTCGTGTTGATGAGTTTCTTCGTCTCCGCGGTCTGCGGCTATATGGCGGGTCTGATTGGTTCATCCAACAGTCCGCTTTCCGGTATTGGTATTTTGGTCGTGATCGGCGCAGCTTTGTTGCTAGTACTGGGAGTGAAACCGTACGTGTCTCCTGACGCAGGCAAGGCGCTGATGGCATTCGCGCTGTTCACAACTGCGGTAATCTTTAACGTCGCCGCAATCGCCAACAACAATCTCCAGGATCTGAAGACTGGCCAATTGGTCGACGCCACGCCGTGGAAGCAACAGGTCGCTTTGGTGATCGGCGTAATCGCTGGCGCGGTCGTGATTCCGCCGGTGCTCAATCTAGTGAATCATGCCTACGGTTTCGTGGGCGCTCCGGGTGCGGAGGTACGCGCTAATCCGCTGCCCGCGCCACAAGCGGGCTTGATCTCTTCGTTAGGCAAAGGCGTGATCAGCGGCGAGATCGACTGGAGCCTGATCAGGATCGGCGGATTGATCGGCGCTTGCATTATTTTGCTCGACGAAATCCTCGCGCGCACAACGCGGCACATGCGTGTTCCGCCGCTGGCAGTGGGCCTCGGAATCTATCTTCCTACGCAGAGTACGCTGATGATTGTCGTCGGTTCTATCGCCGGGTGGCTTTACGATGACCGGGCTGAACGCAGTGCCCGGCCTAAAGCCCGCAAGCAACTTGGCGTCCTGCTTGCCTCCGGCTTGATCGTTGGCGAGGGCATTATCGGTGTTCTGATTTCGGCGATAATCGTGTTCTCAGGCAAGGATGCACCGCTGGCACTGGTAGGTCCGGGTTTTACGACCGCTGCGAAAATCATTGGCGGCCTCGCATTCGCTGCGGTCGCGGTCGGGTTGTATCGCTGGATCTGGCGCTTGGCGGCTGAAAGATCGACATGAAACGAAACTGGAATTGGTCGCTTTGGATCGGGTTCATTTTCGCTCTCGCTGGGTTCTTTAGTTACTCATTCTTCGGGCAATTCCCCGCCACTCGTGATTTTCCGTGGGCCAATCTTTTATTGTTTGCTCTGGGCGGAATTCTGCTCGTGCTGGGTCTATTTCGCGCGTTTGGCAAACCACGGGCGTACCGCGGCAAAATTTTCGGACCGATTTTGGCGACGCTGAGCATATTGATGCTGGCGTTTTTTTCGTATGTATTTTTCTACCAGCTGCGCCAGGTCCCGCCTTCGACCGGAGCGCCGCGGGTCGGACAGAAAGCGCCTGAGTTCACATTGCCGGATCAGGATGGGAAGGACGTGTCTCTTCGTGATCTCGTCGGTAAATCGAAAGCCGTCGCTCTGATTTTCTATCGTGGTTTCTGGTGACCATTATGTAACTCCGAGTTGCGGAGTTTTCAGCAGAGGCTTCCAGAACTTGAGTCGCGCGGAATTCAGGCCGTCGCGATCAGTGTGGACACACCGGATATCAATAGGCGCCAACGACAAAAACTTGGTTACACCTACACCTTCCTGTCGGATCCCAAGGCGGAAGTGATTCGGCAATACGATGTGTTGCATCGCGGTGCAGGGCCCAGAGGCACAGACATCGCGCGCCCTGCAGAGTTTCTCATCGATTCGAACGGAATAGTCCGTTGGGTAAATCTCACCGAAAACATCGCTGTACGTGCGAGACCCGAACAAGTGCTGGAAGCTTTTGAACAATCAAAGCAAGCTCTCTCTCACGAGGCAAACTGACTCAACCGCCGCGGCGATTGACGGCGCTACGCGGCATCAATACGTTGAGCGCTCGTGCATCCGGAACTGGAACAACTTCTTGTCCTTCAAGATCGACAGCAGAAGATCAGGCAAATCCAGGCCGAAATAGAGACCGTCCCGCTGCGACGAACGAGTCTTGAATCACAGCTGGCAGCAAGCGCGAGTGCAGTTGATGGACTGAAACAAAAATCGCGTCAGGTCGAAGTCGACCGGAAGAAGCTCGAGCTCGATGTGGGGACCCGCACAGAGACCATCTCGCGTCTCAAGACCCAGCAGTATCAAACGCGCAAGAACGACGAATTTCAGGCACTCGGCCATGAAATCGAGCGATACGAAAATGAAATTCGCAAAATCGAGGATGAAGAGCTCGAGCTGATGGTGCAAGCCGACAAAATCAAGGTTGACCTTGCTGAAGAAGAAAAGAAAGCGGCTGTTGTTAAAGAATCAATCACACGGCAGACAGTCGATCTCGATGAAAAGTCGAAAGCTTTGCAATCGCGGCTGGAAGAATTGACCAGGGAACGCGCAGACTTGGCCGGAAAAATCGACGAGGATTTACTTGGTCTCTTCGAGCGTCTTTTTAAGAGTAAAGGCGATGCTGCAGTAGTCGCAATCGAGCACGGAGTGTGTACCGGTTGCCACATGAAAGTGACCAGTGCAACTGCGGCGCGTGCCAGGGTTGGGAAAGAGATCGTGAGTTGCGAGAATTGCGGCCGTATTTTGTACGAGATGCCGTGAGATCTTCCTCTACGTCTTCCTGTCAATCTGCTCGTCCGTAGAGCGAGCCAAAGAGGAAACGGAAGAGGAAGAGTGCTCACACATTGAACCGGAAGAAAATCACGTCGCCGTCGCGCACGATATAGTCTTTCCCTTCCAACCGAACCTTTCCCGCTTCACGAGCCTTAGCCAGCGAACCGGCGGCAATCAGGTCTTCATAGGAAATCGTTTCAGCCGCGATAAAACCACGCTCGAAATCAGAGTGAATAGTTCCGGCGGCAGTTGTTGCCTTGTCGCCGGCGTGAATGGTCCACGCCCGCGACTCTTTTTCGCCCGTAGTAAGAAACGTGCGCAGGCCGAGCAAATGATAAACGGCCCGGATAAGTGCGTGCACGCCGGTGTCTTCCACACCCAAACCGCGCAAATAATCCAGCCCCTCTTGTTCACTCAGATCAACCAGCTCGCTTTCCAGCTGCGCGCTGATGACGATTGCCTCCGTGGCGAAATGGTGGCGCGCGTAATCCTGGACCGCCGCGACGTACTTCGCGGTGCTGCAGCCGGGGGCGTGGACCTCGGCAGATGCCGGATCGCCGTGCGCGGCGCCCGCGGCTACCGACGCCAAATCTGACTCCCCGACGTTGCACGCGAAGATTGTTGGTTTTGATGTAAGCAGGAAGAAATTGCGAGCGGTTGCTTTTTCCTCCGGCGTCAAGGTCGCGGTGATGACTGGTTTACCCGCATCCAGGTGGGGCAATAGCTTCTCGATAATTGCGTCCTCGTTCTTTGCTGTCTTATCGCCGGCACGCACTTCCTTTTGCAGTCGATCGTGTTTTTTCTGAAGCGAGGCCAGATCCGCCAGGACAAGCTCCGTGTTGATTACTTCAATGTCTCGAATTGGATCGATCGTCGCGCTGACATGATGGACGTTGCTGTCTTCGAAACAGCGCACCACCTGCACGATCGCGCCCACTTCGCGAATGTAATGGAGGAATTGATTGCCGAGCCCTTCACCTGCGCTCGCGCCTTTGACCAAGCCCGCGATATCAACGAATTCGATCGCAGCTGGAACAATTTTTTTGGAACGCGAAATCTGCGCGATTTTTTCCAGGCGCGAATCAGGCACGGTTACAACGCCCACGTTTGGATCGATGGTACAAAAAGGATAATTTTCCGCGGGCGCCTTATGCGTGCGCGTAACGGCGTTGAACAGCGTCGATTTTCCGACGTTTGGTAAACCAACAATTCCCGCGCTGAGCATGATTTTCTCTGTAGCGGCGGTCTACGACCGCCGCAAATTGCTGTCCAGATGCGTGTTGTTTGCAAAAGGAAAGTCACGTTCTGGCGAAATCATCGGAGTTGGTGAATAGTTCGCATTCGATCGGGCCGTAGCACAGCTTGGTAGTGCGCTTGAATGGGGTTCAAGAGGTCGCGGGTTCAAATCCCGCCGGCCCGATTTGTAAAATCGGTCGCGTTCTCCTGCACTTTTGAAGATCCGAAGACATCTATACCCCTTCTAGCTGTAGCGTTGATTCTTCTGTCTTCGACTTTGTCGGCGACTGACAGCGACCATGAAAAGTTTGAGCAAGTTAGGCTAAACGATGCCGCTTTGGCGTACGCCAAAAAACTTATCAACGAGGGACACGTCGTGCTTGACCGAAAAGGTGCTTGGGCTAAGGGCCGGCCTTCGACCGAGCTAGAGAACGAGTTTATTCGCCAGCATGGCTTCGGTGAGTATGCAAAATGGTATCTTGGCGTCGACGAACGCTATGCCGAGAACACCAAACGAAGATACAAATTTCCCTATGGCGACTTCAGAAACGTTCATCGTTGTGGAGTACTTGCTGTAAACGCGAGAGCTCGCCAATACGCGCACGCCGACATTGAGAACGCAGCAGCTCAACTACTTGAAATCATTGCCGCAAGACAAAGGCAGTGGCTGTAGCGGCAGTCTGTGCCGCCGACTTCAAGCTGTCAAGACGCTCGCAGAGAGCCGCTACGGTTTAGCCATTCCAGGCAGTTAAGAACACGTCGATGAGCTCTGGCAAGTCGTCGCTGTAACCGCCTTCGAGGATCGTAGCGATCGGAATGTCGAGTTGGCGCAGCCAGTCGCCCAACGTCGCGAAGTCCTCGCGTTCGAGCGTCATCTGCAGGAGTGGATCCCGCGCATAGGCGTCGAAGCCTGCCGAAACAAGGAGCAGATCGGGTTTAAATGCCACCAATTTTTCCAGCGCCAGCTTGGCGACCTCGATATGATGGTCCCGCGGCGTCCCTGGGCCAAGTGGATAGTTCATCACATTCGCAAAAGAACTTGTGCCCGTCCCGGGGTACCCGGGGAATTGATGAATCGATGCAAAGGCGACCTGCGAGTTGCGCGCGACGATTGCTTCGGTCCCATTGCCGTGATGCGCGTCAAAATCCCAAATTGCAACGCGCTCAACGCTCGCCTTTGTTATAGCCAGGGGCGACCTGTCCGTCGTAGCATTGGCGGAGTTAGATGACCCCGGCTGGTCGGCATCCTCCCGACCTGTCGGCACTAAAGCCAGCGCATCGAGCGCGGCAATCGCGACGTTGTTGAAGTAACAAAACCCCATCGCGCGACCTCGGGTCGCGTGATGTCCGGGCGGCCGCATAAGACTGAATGCGCGCTCGTCACTCAGCGCCGCACGCACAGCTTCGATCGCCGCGCCGGCAGAACGCAAAGCGTGTTCATAGATCTTTGGGTAAACAGGCGTGTCTGCGTCGAAATCACGCGTTGCGTTTCTGATGCTTTCGAGATGATCGCGCGAATGCGCCCGCAACACTGCTGCTTCGCTGACAGGCTCCGGAATACGCCATTCCCAATCAGGATGTCGCTCTTTTAATAATGCAACGCTGCGCGCGATTCTGGCTGGCCGTTCAGGATGGCTCGGTGTTGAATATTCCAGGCAGGATTCGTCGTGAAAAATAATCATGGTGTTTGCAAGGTGGCGGTTCAGCGGATATTCGGCTACGACGATGCTAAACGGCCAGAAAATTGTGGTAGTAATGCCCGCTTATAACGCCGCTCGCACTTTGCAACGCACTTACGAGGAAGTGATGGCGCAGGGGATCGTCGACCTTGTCATCGTCGTAGACGATGCCAGCCATGACGATACAGTAGAAATCGCGCGGACGCTTGAGCGGGTTCAGGTCGAGGTTCATCCGGAAAATCGCGGTTACGGCGCAAACCAAAAGACTTGTTATCGCCTCGCACTGGCTGCGGATGGAGACATTATCATCATGATTCATCCCGATTATCAGTACACGCCGCAGCTAATCCCAGCGATGGCTGCGTTAGTAGCGAGCGGACTTTATCCCTGCGTGCTTGGTTCGCGTATTCTTGGCGGCGGCGCGTTACGCGGGGGGATGCCTTTGTGGAAATACGTGTCAAACCGGTTTCTGACCCTTGCCGAGAATGTTCTCATCGGCGCGAAGCTCTCGGAATATCACACCGGTTATCGCGCCTATTCGCGCGACTTGCTGGAGCGCCTGCCGTTGGAACGAAATTCCGACGATTTCGTTTTCGATAACCAGGTCCTTGCGCAAATCATCGCGCTCGGCTGCGCGATCGGTGAAGTAACCTGCCCCGCCCGCTATATGCCCGAAGCTTCCTCAATCAATTTTCGCAGAAGCGTCCGCTACGGCCTGGGCTGTCTGGCAACGGCGCTGCATTTCCGTTTGGCAAGCTGGAAACTCGCAGAACCAATTGTTTAATTTAGCGCAAAACAATCGTCTGTTTTCCGGATCAATAGTGCACGCGGACCAGACATAATCCTTCGGCAGGAGCGGCAAAACGGGCTGGCCCGACCTGGTCGGAGTCCAGCCGTAAAGCGACATCCTCGATGCGCATTTTGCCAAGCGCGCATTTCACAAGGGAGCCTACGATTAATCGAATCATTTTATAAAGGAAACCGTCGCCCTTGAACTCGATAGTCAAACACGGACCTTTTTGCCGCACACGCACGGAATAAATTGTGCGGACGGTACTCTTTGCCTCGTTGCCGCGGTTGGCAGCGAACCCGGCAAAATCATGTGTGCCCACAAACCGTTTGGCCGCCTGCTTAAGGATTTTGAGATCAATCGGACGCGCGATATGCCAGGCCCGACGATATTCGAACGGAGGCAAAACAGGAGCCAACCAGATTCTGTAACAATAAGTCTTCCCCTTTGCCGAAAGCCGTGCGTGAAAGTCATTCGATACATATTTACAACGACGAACGCGAATCGCCGGCGGCAACAATGCGTTGAGCGCTTCGGTCCAGCGCGCAGCTGACAAACTGTTGTTAGGTAGATCGACGTGCGCGCATTGCGCAAGTGCGTGGACGCCGGAGTCTGTTCGTCCGGCGCCGTGAACGCGCACCTGTTTGCCAAGGACGCGCTCAAACGCGCGCTCCAAGTGGTCTTGGATTGTATTGCGATGAGATTGGCTCTGCCAACCGGTGAACGGGGTGCCGTCGTACGCGATCATGAGTTTCAGCCGGCGAGACATGGCGGCGCTGTTCGTGATCGGTGATCAGTGAACATTGATCGACAGGAAGAATTCGCTGTTCACGGATCACTGATCACTTTGTTTCCCACGGTCCCGGCCCGCTGGTCTAGGTAGCTCTGCAAAATCATCTGAGCCGCTACCTGGTCGATGTACCCGCGGGTCTCTCGCGTCTTCTTGCCTGCATTGCGCAATGCCCGGTGGGCTGCGACGGTGGTCAAGCGCTCGTCCCAGGTAACCACCGGGCATGGCAACTTAGCGCGCAACTTTTCTACAAGCTGAAGGACTTCAGTCGCGGCTGTTCCGATTTGGCCGTTCATCCGTCGGGGTACACCGGCTACGACATGATCGATTCTTCTTTCGCGGACGATTTCCGCGACACGCGAGAACGCCTGTGCATTTGCTGGAATGGTTTCAAGCGGATGCGCCAGCAACTGTAGTTCGTCGGAGATTGCTGTTCCAATGCGGGCCCGGCCAAAATCAAGAGCCAAGATCGGGTTCATCGCGCGTTGGCTCATTGGAGTTCGGGCGGAAGCTTACCGATCAGATTCTTAATCTTTTCTGCTTCGTGTCGATGACAGACCAATAACGCGTCCTTAGTTCGCACAACAATGAGGTCGTGGACTCCAAGCAACGCGATGGTCGTTCCATCCTCCTCGAAAACGATGTTGTGGCTGGAATCGAGCGCGGTGATGGCGCAGTTTGCGGCGTTGCCCTGCTTGTCCTTTTTAAAATAATTCGCCAGCGCTCTCCAGCTTCCGATGTCGTTCCAGTCGAAACTAGCTTCCACTACAAGGACCCGGTCCGCCTTTTCCATAATCGCGTAGTCAAACGAGATTCGGGGCAGTTTGCTGAAACGTTCACTCAGAGCCTTCTCGAAATTTTTCGGAGCGCGCAGTTGTGAAATAAAATCTGCGAGCTCTGGGGCGTGACGATTGAATTCGCGGAGAACTGTCGGCACCGACCAGACGAACATGCCTGCGTTCCATCGGAAATTTCCCTTTCGCAAAAACGATTCAGCCAGATCGAGGTTGGGTTTTTCGCGAAAGCGCAGGACTCGATGGATCGCATCGGTGTCTGGGTGCTTTCGCAAACGGACCGGCTTGCCTTGTTCGATGTAACCGTAGCCGGGGCATGCCCAGGTTGGCTTGATTCCGATGGTTACCAGCTCGCCCGTCTCTTCGGCCGCGTCGGCAGCCAAAGTCAGTGTTTCCTGAAAAGCTGCACGGTTGGCAATGACATGATCGGCGGGGAGAACGAGCATAGTCGCTGCATGATCGCGGGCCACGACCCAGCCGGTCCCGAGCGCGACCGCGGCGGCGGTATCGCGTTTCGCGGGTTCGGCAATGATGTTTTCTTTTGGAAAATTCCCGAGCAATTTGCGAACTGCGCTTTCCTGCTCGGTGTTCGTGAGGATTAAAATGCGTTCGTCCGGAACAAGTCCTTCAAGACGCGCCAGAGTTTCTTCGAGCAGCGTTTTATCGGAAACCAGTCGCAGCAGTTGTTTGGGGCGGGCACGCCTGCTCAACGGCCAAAAGCGTTCACCGCTGCCGCCGGCGAGAATAAGCGCGTATATCGGATTGGGCATGTTTTATCTTTTGTCATGTCGAGCGAAGTCGAGACATCCCGTTGAATTCCTACAAGGTTGCCGCAGCGGGGTTTCTCGACTCCGCTTCGCTTCGCTCGAAATGACAAGCATCGCGAAAATAGCCGTTTCTTTTTCCGAAACGCGACGTATATGGTAGGCGATGTCTTTCCCGATATCCATTTCAAAAACTGCCGAGCAGCTTCCGGTTGATCCCTTGCTCGTGGTCACACGGGCCGCCATTGGCTTGGGCTTGGGGATAATGATGGCCGACAAAATCAAGCCCTCGATCCGTCAGGCAGCGGCAATCGCGCTCGTTGCGATTGGCGCGTTGGCAGCAGCGCCGTGGCTTGTAAAAATTACGCTGGGCCAGATTAATCGACCCGAATCAGAATGGGGGAGTCGCGCCCGCTTGCGTTCGATTCGTGGCGATTCCGGCTACAGCTCGGACACTGACATCTATTAGTCGGCCGAGCCTCAAGGCTTGGACAAAACTCTTACTCGTGCTCCCTTGCCAAGCCGCAGCCTTGGCCAAGGCTGGTGCTCATAATCGAGAAGACGCGGCTGTACTCTGGAAGCTTTCGCGGCCCTCGACGATCAACGCTCGCACAGACCCATTCAGTCAAGTTTTGCGGTCACTCTTTGGATTTTTGAATCGTGCTCTTTTAAACGTGCGATAAGAGCAGAATCCTGCGATTCTGTTCCTCTCCTTTTGCGTGTTCTTTCAGGAACTCATTTAACAACATCGCATTGATCTGCTCATAACGAACTGATTCAGGCTCGCCATCGGGATTGCGGCCTACGAGATCGGGACTCACCTCGGCCACCTCCTCAGCGATTAGGCCAAAGGCAAGCATCTGCGTCGCATCATACTGCTGGAACGAGCATCAACGATGCCGGCTACAGAAGAGCTTCCGCAACGGAATCGGCCAGACTTTTGCCTTTTCGAGTTAATTGGAAGTTGCCGTTCGATTTTCGAAGCAATCCGAGCGAAATAAACTCGCTCGTTTCTTTCCGGAAGTCTCTCAATCTCGACGCGGCAACTCCTTCTCGCATGCGTAACGAGAGCGCGATTCTCTCCGTGCGTTTTATTTTGCTCGTCAGGTTTTCGCTGAATCCCTTCGGAGACTGACCGGACAGAACGAGATCTGTATAATTGCGATAATCACAAATATTCTGCCAGCGCTGCATGCCCACAGTCGAAAACGCGCTTGGACCGATGCCGAGGTAATCCTTGCCCCTCCAATAAGCGCAGTTATGAATCGAGGAAAATCCCGGGCGCGAATAGTTTGAGATTTCGTATTGTTCGTAACCGGCATCCTGCAGAAGGGACATCGCCGTCTCAAACAACTCCGCGTCCGCATCGACGTCCTGTCGAAGTTCACCGCGTGCGTGGCGCAGAAAGAACTCGGTGTCCTCCTCGTAGCTGAGACAGTAAGCGGAGATGTGATCGGGCTGGAGACTGACCGTTTTCTCCAAGGTAGATTTCCATTGCTCGACGGTCTGACCTGGCAATCCGAACATGAGATCGATATTGATGTTCGAAAACCCGGCGGATCGGAGAATATGGAACGATTGCTCGGCTTGCTGTGAGTTATGTTCCCGACCCAGGAGCTTCAGCAATTCATCGTCCCAGGATTGAATACCAAGGCTAACTCGTGTTACTCCGAGTTTGCGAAGAAGCGCCGCTTTGCGCGCGGATACGCTCCCGGGATTCGCTTCGATCGTCCATTCTGCAAGCGATGCGAGATCGAGCCGCTCACGGAAACCTCCGAGCAGAAATTCCAACTGCGAATTCGTGAGTGCTGTAGGCGTTCCGCCACCGAAGTAGATGGTTTCAGGCGTTAATGCAAAACTCACGCATTGCTGATCGAGGTTGCGCAATATTGCTTCACAAAATCGCGATGTCTGCGAGCGATCGAGCAAATCTTTGTAAAACGCGCAATACGGGCAGATTCGCGCGCAAAAGGGGATATGAACGTAGATGTGACGGAGTGGATGCGAGGCGTCTGTGTCAGACGCCATCTGATGAGTCGGCGTTTCACAGAAACGCCTTACAAATTCTGTAAGCGTTGTCGAATAGTTGTGATTCGTGGCGTTACTCATAGAATCGCTTGGTCTTTGCTTGAGATGACAGAACTCCGGAACGTAGCTCTCATTCTGTTTTGCGCCATTGCCTCCGGGCCGGCGCAGACGCCGCAGCCTGGGCCGACGCCATCGATTGTGTATTCCGTGCACGATTCTGGCGCGATCAAAGGTTACAAGACGAACCCGCGGATCGTGCGTGAGATGGTGAATCGGCTTGTTCTCGCCGCGACTGGTCAGTCCGACGTGGGGAAGGCGTGGGGATCGCTCGTCGCTCCGAATGACAGAGTCGGAATCAAGATCTGTGCCGCCGGCGGCGAACTTTTTACGACACACCACGACATCGTCAACGCGATTGTCGATGGACTCGCGGCAGCGGGACATCCACGCAATAGCATTATTGTTTGGGACCGCTCTCTTGGCGGCGTCAAGGAGGCCGGGTACAGACCGGCAGCTGATGGTTACCAGCTAAAGGCGATCACCCCGCGCGATGGATATGATCCGAAAGCAGTTCTCTCTGCCCCTCTACTTGGGAAACTGATCTGGGGCGATTTCGAATACTACGGTGACGCAGGCAAAATCCTGCCGCTATCCGACACCGAGAACACGAGCAACGTGAGTCATTTTTCCAAAATCGTTTCCACTGAAGTAGACAAAGTCATCAATGTCCCGGTGATGAGCATCAGTGAGACGAATGGAATCGCCGGTTGCATTTATAACATGACAATTCCCAATATCGATAATTGGCGTCGCTTTGCGCAAGGCTCTCGTTTTGGCGCGGAAAGTCTCGCGGAAATCTATGCGAATCCAATCATCGCAAAGAAGGTCGTCTTCAATCTAATGGATGGACTCATCGCGCAATACGCTGGTGGACCGCAGCCCCAGCCTAACTATGCGATTCATCATGCGACGCTGTATGCGAGCAAGGACCCGGTGGCTTTGGATGCCGTCGCGTTGAAGTATTTCGAACAATGGCGCGCACGTGGCAGTCTCCCTGCGATCGGTCCATTAGCTGCCTATGTCAGTTATGCCAGTCAGATAGGCCTGGGCAACTCCGCGCCGAACCGGATCGAAGTAAAAAGTATCGGAAGATGAATTCTGATACTATAGGCGGCGTCGCTGACCTCGGCCGTCGATCGTGGCAGCTGCGAACCACCATCCTGCGTTCGGTCTCTCGTTCGTTTTATCTTTCGATCCGCTTTCTGCCGCTGCAGTTGCGCGACCCGATTGCTCTCGCGTATCTGCTTGCACGGACGACCGACACCGTCGCCGACACAAGTCGAATTCCCGCCACTGTGCGAATGGAGGCCTTGAAAGCGCTCTCGGACGGCATTCAAGGCAAAGCTTCGCGAGAATTGGTTATCAATCAGGTCGCCGCATTCTTGCCATTACAAGAAAATGCCGCTGAGCGAACGCTCCTGGATTCGCTGCCCGATTGGTTGGAATGGTTCGAACAAACTGGGAGAGCAGATCGCGACGACATTCGCGCGGTGCTCGAGAAAATCACGCACGGCCAGATGCTTGATTTACATCGCTTCGATAATCCAGCAGAAGTTCGCGCTCTTCAAACCGCTGCCGATTTGGACGAGTACACTTACCTCGTCGCGGGCTGCGTGGGTGAATTTTGGACGCGACTCTGCTTCCGCCATCTTTCAGATTTTGCCAGCTTAATCCAGGACGAGATGCTCGCTCTGGGCCGGCGTTACGGCATGGCACTTCAGTTGATCAATGTCTTGCGCGATGCCGGCACCGATCTGCGAGCGGGTCGGTGTTATTTCCCGGAGGACGAGCTTGGTGCGGTCGATCTGACTGCAACGCAGATTTTGTCCGACTCGGATCGTTTCCAACCGATTTATCAAAGATGGATGGAAAAAGCGCAGGATGGTTTGGCGTGCGGGATGCAATATTCACGCGCGATCTGGAACCGGCGAGTGCGTGCCGCAACAGTTTTGCCGGCATTAATCGGGGCGCGCACCCTTGCGCTTCTGCGTAAGGCTGGCACCAGCGCGTTGCATCAAACGATTAAAGTTCCACGCAGGAAAGTGCGTACGATTATCTTGTCACTTGCCATTCATCTGGCATCGAAGTCAAAGATTGATGCAATTTTCAAGCGAGCGAAGCTGTAGCGGCGGTCTATGACCGCCGTGGATGGTCTTTCTGGTAGAGCGCCGTTCCAGCATTACAGAAAGTAATTTCGCTGTTTTTCGCTGATCGGTTTTTCGAGTCGCTCAAGCACTTGCAGCATGTCTTCCCAGACTTTCCGTTTCTCAGAAGGCGATTGATTCCGCAGCAGGTAGGCGGGATGATAAGAGATCATCAACGGAGTGCCGTTGTATGAATGCCAGCGTCCGCGTAATTCTCGCATCGTCCCTCGTGTGCCGAGCAGACCTTCGACTGCGACTGCGCCCAGCGCGACCAACACTTTCGGCTGAATGATGTCGATCTGTTCGATGAGGTAAGGGCGGCACATCTGCATCTCCGCCGGCGTTGGTGCGCGGTTGCCAAACGAGCCGGCTGGCATATCCGGCCGGCATTTGAGGATGTTCGCGATGTAAACGTCCTCTCGCGCAAAGCCCATCGCTTTAATAATCTTCGTTAACAATTGCCCGGCGCGACCGACAAATGGTTCGCCCTGGTGATCTTCATCCGCACCCGGCGCTTCGCCGATGAACATGATTTCGGCATCAGGATTGCCAACGCCAAATACGGTTTGAGTGCGCGAGCGGGCGAGGTGCGCGCATTTTGTGCAGCCGCGAACGCGTTCGCGAACCGAGGCCAGTAGTTGCGCCTTGTTCGATCTAGCTTGCTTAAGCTGCTGCCCTTTGGGCGACACGCGCACTTCTTGCCCGCCTTCACACGGCTCCGGCGTGGCAGGCAGCGAAGCGAAGTATGCGGATTGCAATTGCGCAATCGCGTTTCTCGATGCGCGCGGTGCGTGATCACTGGTTTCTCGAATCTTTTTCAGCGTGGCGATGACGAGGTCGAGGGCCGGCTGGATCATTTGTGGCGATCATCCGAAATTTTGCACGTTGCTGCAATTTCTTTGTGGAAACGCGCGCACAAAAGATGTGCTCTGTGGAGGAAAAAAAGAAATGATCGGTATGCCGCTATGATTCGTTAAAACATTGAATCATATCGGCCTACCTCCGGTTGTAGCGGCGGGTGCTGACTGCGGGATCTCCCTGTGCATGCGAGGGTCTGAGGCTTCCGGGATTAGCAACCCGGCTACAGCACCAGGTTCGCGTGCTACGCCTAGGCGTTGCGCGTGTTCAGCCATTGCAAGGCGAAGCGCGCCACTTCGCGGGAATTTTTTAGGTCAAGTTTGTCTTTGATATGCGAACGGTGGGTCTCCACCGTTTTGGGACTGAGGTGCAAAAGTTTCGCGATCTCACGAACATCCTTGCCTTTGCCGATGAGTTCCAAAATCTCAAGTTCGCGATCACTTAGTCTCTCCACGGCGTCGCTCTCGCCTTCGGTTTCGCGATGCGCGAATTTAGTGATCACCTGAGCCGCCATGGCCGGGCTGAGATAGGGTCGCCCACTAAAAACTTCATGAATGGCGTGAATCACATTGGCCATCGCTTCATGTTTCATCACATAGCCTTCCGCTCCGGCGCGTAGAGCGCGCAACGCGTAGAGCGATTCATCGTGCATCGAGAGCACCAAGATAGGTAGTTGCCGAAACTCTGCGCGGATGTTCTTGATAAGCTCGATCCCATTGGCACCCGGCAAGCTAAGATCGACAATCGCCATATCGGGATTCAATTTGCGAATCACCTCCATCGCTTCAGAAGCATTGTCGGCTTCACCGCAAATAGCGAAGGTCCCATCGGAATGAATCATTTCTTCGAGGCCTTTTCGAAAAAGAGGATGGTCATCCACGATTATGATGCGTTTTGCCTCCGGCAGGTCGCATCGCGGATTGTCATTGGTCGAACGCACAACGTTCGATTCAGGTGTGGCTGGTTTGGTTCGGGTTGCAGTACTGCGAGTCATCAGTTTCCTATAACGATTTCGCCGCTCGGCACGTCATCAGATGCCGTGAAATTAGATAAGTGTTGCCAGCGTTGTCGCGACTTTCTCGTGGAATCGTCTTGTTAGGGCTTTTTCTCGCTTCTGCGATTTCGGTGGTTGGCGCGTGTTATTCGACAAGTAACAGGAAACGCAGGTACCGCCCTGCTTTGGCGAGTCGATTTCCAAACGGCCGCCGACCAATTGAGCGCGGTAATTCATGATGTGAAGCCCAAGGCCACGCTTCAAGTTTGGTTCATTGCGGCATCCAACGCCGTCATCGATTACACGCAAGACCATTCCCTGCCGCGAGCGCTCGAGTTTGACCACAATTTCCCGAGCTTGCGCGTGCTTGTTGGCATTGATCACGGCTTCGCGGGCGATTCGGTAAAGCTGCGCGGCAACCACGTCATCATCGATATGAAATGCGGGTTTGACTTCCAAGCGGCAGGGTATCCTCCAGATTTCCCGGTCGACCAAATCTTCCAGTGCCGTTATCAAGCTGGCTGAATCGATATCGGCACGATGCAACGCGGTGGAAAGATTACGCGTGTCGACCGCAGCGGCGTTTACGAGTTCCGCGATCTTTTCGACGTCACTTACTTCGATGACGCGATGGTTCTTCAGCCGCAACGCGACGGAGCGCGCCATGAAGGCGACGGCTGTGAGGTGTTGGCAAAGCCCGTCGTGTAGTTCCTGACCCAGGCGCTGTTGCTCACGGTCGCTGACGGCGAGGATTTCGCCTTCCAGCCCCTTTCGACGCTCGATCTCCTCTTTCAATTCGGCGTTCGCCACGCTTAACGCTTTCGTGCGTTGATCCACGAGCTGTTCCAGCGCTTCATTTGATCTTTGCAGGGCTTCTTCGACTTTCTTGCGTGTCGTGATATCAACGATCACCGCCACGGTCGATTGCGTCTTGCCTTTCGATCCGCGTACCGCGCTGATGCTGACGTCCGCCCATAGAACAGAGCCGTCTTTGCGGACATAGCGCTGTTCGATTTCGAACGGTTTGCCGTCCTGGATCATGCGCCGAAAGAGACGCATGTTTTTTCTCACGTCATCACGGTGCGTCAGGTCCGCGATGTTCTTGTCCCCGGTCAGCTCGGATTCTGTGTAACCGAGCATCTTACAGAGCGTTCGACTGGCAAAGACAATTCCACCATTGCTGTCACAGCGTGCTATCCCAGCCGTCGCTTGCTCCACGGTTGCACGCAGGCGCTCTTCCGATTCGCGCAATGCTTCTTCGTCGCGTTTGTGTTCAATCGCCCGCGCGAGTTGGGTGGCAATTGTGGTCGCCAGTTTCAGCTCGTCGTCGGTGAACACATGTGATGCGTCATAATACGTCATGAATTTGCCGATTAATTTTTGGCCGCTGACTAGCGGAATGAATGCAACCGCGCGAATGCCTTCGCTTCGAATGGTTGATTGCAGCGGCTTCGGAATATCGGCAACATCGACATCGTTAATGCAAACGGGCTCGGGACGTTTTGCATTCGGTTTCCATGGCGAATGACCTTCTACCGCTTTGCGATATCCGCTTGACAAACCGCGCCAGGCGACAAAGCGCATCACGTTCTCTTTATCGAAAAGCAAAATCGACGCGCGGTGGCAGTCCAGGGCGGTAAGAATCGCGTCCAGCGCGGCGTCATAAATTTCGGCAACATTAGTGGCGATGTTTTGTTGTTGGGCAAATTGATAGAGTATTCGCTGTTGTTGCTCTGCGCGTTTGCGCGCGGTGACATCACTATTGGTTTCGAGAATTGACACCCGTCGTCCGCGCGCATCTCGATCCAGGCTCCACCGCGAAAAGACAACAATAGTTTTGCCATCCTTTCGGGTATGAACCAATTCGCCCGACCAATGATTATCGAGCTCCAAATGTTTTTGAATGCTTTTGTAACTTTCTGGACGCACCGTCCGCAGCAGCTGGTGCGTAATTTTCCCGAGTGCTTCTTTGGCCGAGAAGCCGTACATTTCCTCAGCGCCGCGGTTCCAATAAGCGATCCGGTCTTGGCGATCACGCACGATGATTGCGTCGTTAGTCAATTCGAGGAGCCGCGTCTGTTCGGCCAGGCGTCGCTCCGTTTGTTTTTGCTTGGTGATATCGCGAGCAATTTTCGAAACGCCAATAATTCCCCCGTTCGTGTCTTTGATCGGCGAAATCGTCAACGAAACATCGATTAGCTTCCCATCCTTCCGGCGGCGAACCGTTTCGTAGTGATCCAATGATTCACCACGGCGAATTCTTCTCAGAATCGCCTGTTCTTCACTTTGCCGGTCTTTGGGAATCAGAGTCAGGACCGATTTGCCAATGATCTCTTTTGATTTGTATCCAAAGATGCGTTCGGCGCTGGGGTTCCAATCGGTGATGATTCCATTCAGATTTTTTGCTGCGATCGCGTCGTGCGACGATTGAACTACCGCCGCCAGGCGCATGACGGCCATTTCCCCGTGTTTGCGGTCGGTGATGTCGAAAAGGGAATTGATTCCGCCGATGATTTTGCCGCGAACATTTGTCACAATTCGTGGAGCCGGAATCACGTATCTCCGCTCGCCATCCGGACGTTCGACGATTATTTCCAAATCTTTCGCTTCCAGTTTCTCGCCGCGCAACACCCGTGCCATCGGGCATTCTTTGTGCGGCATATAACGGCCGTCGGGATAATAGATTTTGTAGGAGCCGCAGAATCTCGTTTCTTCTCCATTTCGGCCGGGTTCGCGCCCCCACAATTCAGCGGCGCGACGATTGTATTCTTGGATGACGCCGTTCGGATCGCACGCATAAATCGCTACCGGCACAAGATCGAACAAAATACGATAGCGCTCCTGTGATTCTCGAATCTTGTCTCGGGTCCACTTGAGTTTCGCCGGGTAGACGATCGCCGTTTGATTAATGCCGTCTGTATTCCCTCTCATCATCCTTCTAGTAAGATCGTCGGCCGGCGATCTACGTGATGCTTTGAAATGGCGCGCTTTGCCACGGGTGACCTTCGTTTTGCTCATACGCGACCGAACGAATCCAAGAACTCTTGGAACGGACGGTAGCTTACGACGGTCTGCTTCAAAGGCAAAGAGCGCGCTGCCTTCGGTGAGCTCTCCTAACCCGCCGAGAGCATCGGCGCACTCGAAGACGCAAGCGGTAGGATGTGCGTCGCAACGGCGTCCGCGATTTTAAGATTGTTGCCCAGGTTTGCGTAGGCGATCAGGAGTCCAATCATGATAAACTTCTATGCGAGATTGTGGCAACTCCCTCCAGTCGGATGCCGCTTTCTTACAAACAAACAGTCACCTATTAACGGCGGCTTTACCTTGTTCGAGGAGATCGCGCACGGCCTCCGCCCGTCTGAGCTGCGAACTAATGATGAGGGGCGGCTTCTCCCCAAGAGCAAACACAGGGCTGTCGTAGCGCGCCTGATTCTGTGTTCGGGTTCTGACCTCTTGCAGAAACACGTCGCTTGATGAAACGGTCACCGACTCATAGCGGCTACACGCTCTTCGATGAGATCACGCTGGACCTCCCAAAACTTCAGTGACGAAAGAAGAAGGCTGTGTGTTGGTTCAAATTGGCTGATGTCATCATCATCTGCCATGACATGCTGTGGCGTCTTGTGAGGCTTGGCCGGTCCGCGTTTGGACTTCAGCTGCATGCGTCTGGAGCGCCGTGCTTTCATGAACCCTGGGTGTTTTTTCCTTTTCATCTGATTCGTGTCAGGATTTAACAACAGTCGTGGCGCAATGTTTCTTTTTTTGGAGTAACAGGGATGCCTTGCTCCGACGTCGGTGACCTGCGTGCGGAGATAGACGCTGTTTAGATGGCCGGTACAGATAATTCCCGCTGCCCTGTACGACGGCCGTGGGTCATTTGAGCCGGCGGTCGCAACCCAGCCAGATATTGCGCGTCGAACGCGCGCAAGGCTGCTGTCACGGTCGGTCCAATGCCGACGATTCCTTCTTCCACGCTTGGGCCAAACAGCGCGATCCACAGCTCGCCGCGAACGAACAATTTAGGCTGGCGCACCGCCGATGGGCTACCCGGATGAGCTTCGCAGTAAAGATCCATCTGCTCCATCGCTGCCAACGCATAGTCCTTGACCTGGCGCCCACGCGAAACTTGACCGTTATTTTTCTTCATTCGCGTGTAGAACGCACGGCTCGGTAGCATTGGATGTGTGCTTTCTGTTGTAGTCGAGATCGGTCGATCTCGATTCGTGAGAAACGAGCCGGGCCTAATCTACTGGGATTGCCGATTCCGGCTATAGCACACAGGGTGTAAGGTTTTCACCGATAGGCGAATCCACCACGCGCCTGATTGTGTCAGCACTAACCAGCGGCGTATATGTTTTCTCGTGGCATTGTCTCCTCCAGTTGCATTATCGGATGCGGAAAAACTGGATGCATTGCGCCGGCTGGATCAATTCCGCGAGTGGCATTCTCTGGATGACAAACGCTTCTGCCTCGTTTGCGGTAAAATCATTGCTGGCCGGCAAATCCAGGTGGAAGGCGGAACACGCGGAAATGGCCCGTTACGACTAAGTTGTCCGACAGAGCGGTGTAACTCAATTCCCATGGATTGGGCGCTGCCTACAGACGAAACTTTGGCCGTGGGCGGAAACGACGATATCTAAGGAGCGAAACCGTTGTTCCTCAGGTGACGGCAAATCGGGGTAAAGAACACGGCTTGGTTCGCCACTGAAGAAATTGGCGACGCATTTCAAGCCGGTTTTCTAACGCGTTGATTCCTCCGACTACTGCGAGTTTGAGCCTGGGCGGACTCGCACTTGTTTTTGTTTCTCCTCAATAAACAAGATCTGCTATGAGACAATGCTTTTGGCGCCTAACGAGACAACCCGTGTAAGGTTTTGCCCGATCACTCAATCATCCGGCGTCCCGATTGTTTGTTTTAGTGTGATGCGCACAGTGCTTTCTGCACCATGACGGCCAACGTCAAGCTCGACGATCGATTGTCGATTCTGCGTGCGGGAGACCGCTTCAGAAAATGGGTTCGCTCGACGATCAGCGTGTTTGCAGTGCCTGCGAGCGAAAATTCAAAGACAGCCAGATAGAAATCCGACGTCTTCCAGGCGGGAGATATAAACTGTGTTGTCCTGCACTTGGATGTCCTTCAGGACCGCATCAATGGCTTTACGCACAAGCGACGGTCGTTTCTGAGATAACTGAACACAACTGGTGGCGCGTTGGTAAGCAACCGGCACGCCGTCAGATGGAGTCACCACTTCAGGCAGCTGATCATCGAGTATGACTGGCTCAGCGCTTGATCGATTGAAAATACGACTCCACGAAGCGCTGGTCCTTTCCTCAATTTTCGGGGAACCCAAGGAAAGATGAGGCAAATCACAATAACGTTTAAACAGGAAAACGAAGAGCTTGTTACCTGTACGGCCGATTTCGGAAATCGAGATGAAGCAAGCGAGTTAGAAAACAAGCTGGCTGATGCGAGTCAGGCTTTGATCGCGACAGCGCTTAGAGAACTTCCCGCCGATCTGCTCGGCGAGGGGTATGGGACTACTCAACAAGAAGCTGAACAATTAGCAAAGCTGGACGCGCAACTTTCTCTCTCGCGATACGGCAATCATCTCAACAAACCCGCGCGAGAACTCAGATTCTGCCTCAACGGGTAGGATGACTTCTAGGATTTTATCTGATTACACAATCATCCAGCGTCCCGATTGTTTGTTCCAATGCCATGCGCAGAGTGCTTTTTGTTATGACGATTAATTTTAAACTGGATGATCGACTGTCGATCCTGCATGCGGCGGGGTCGATCATGCAAGCAAAAGGTCATGCAACATGATTGGGTCTACTCTTGATCAACCGGGAGTTTCGTCGGTGCCAGATGAGACGCTGATGAAAGCGGTTTCACGCCGTCGCTATGACGCGCTCGCCGAGTTGTATGACCGGCATGGTAAACGGCTACGTGCAACAATCGACGGAGTTGTTCATGAAGAGGCCGAGGCTGATGATGTGCTGCAGGAAATCTTTATCCAGATTTGGGAGGAAGCAGGCCGCTATTCGCCTAAAGCGGGTAAACCGCTAGGATGGATGGTTACCATTGCCCGCCGGCGGGCCATCGACAAGCTACGAAGGAGACAGGCTTATTCTCGCGTACGGGAGCGTTATCAAAAGCGGGTAACTCACGAGGCGTCAAACTCGCCGCGCGACGCAGACGCGGTTTTCATGTTAAACGATCTACGTCGCTTTCTAAAAGAATGCATGCGAGTTTTGCCAGGGCTGCAGCGCGAGGCCCTCGAGCTTGCTTTCTTCAAAGGACTGAGCCACAGGGAAATTGCCATTGCGACGCATGCTCCGCTGGGAACAGTGAAAACCCGGCTGGAACTTGGCCTGCAAAAACTTACTCACGCCTTGAGACCGCTACGCCACAAGGTCTAATAAGGATAGGGCCCACCGCCGGGCGCGCTGAAGCGCCGTTCCTAGCGGAGCAACACGACAAGTAACACAATTAGCAAGATAAGACCCAAGCCTCCGCTGGGGTAGTATCCCCAGCCGGTACTATATGGCCATGTCGGCAGCGCGGCGATTAATAGCAGAATCAGGATGATGAAAAGAAGGAAGCGCATATTTCTTAGTTGATTCGCATCTGATGCGTGCGCCACGCGTAACTTATCGCTACTATGGACGGGGCAAAGTGCCTTGATGGTGGATTTATCGACACCTCGCGAAGCTAAATTGCCCCCGCCAGCGCCAGGATTATCAGAATCAAAAGGAGCAAGCCAAGTCCACCGCTAGGATAATAACCCCAACCACGGCTATACGGCCACGTAGGTAACGCTCCAATCAACAATAAAATGAGAATGATTAATAGAATTGTGCTCATAATGCAGAAACAACGCATCGTCGGTTCATCGGATTTGTTAGGCAAAAAAACACGCGCAGCGATTGACTCGTGCGATTGCTTTCTGAAGGAGGTGAAAAGATGCTGCGTTGGGCTTTAATTTTTCTTATAATCGCACTGATAGCTGCGCTTTTTGGGTTCACGGGTATTGCTACTGCCGCAGCCGGGATTGCGAAATTCTTGTTCTTCCTGTTCCTGGTGATCTGCCTGGTCCTTTTTGTTATGGGCATATCGGCAGGCAGAAGAGCTCCATAGGCGACCGATTTCGGTGCATTGATTGAAGCACAAGGGCGAAGATCACGAGCTGCGCGGTAAGACACCCGCATTCGCGGCTTCGACGTAGGGGAGTTAATCAATAAATTTGCCTGGGGCAGCAGGATTCAGATGTGGCGAAGACGGAGATTTGAACATTCAGATCGTATTGCATTCAATTTGGTTTGGCTCTTCGTGATTTTCATTGCGGTGTTAGTCGTCTTCTTTCTTCGAGGCTGCTGAACGCATTTCAGGAGCACTTGCTGTAGGCGCTTGCTCCCCCCGAGAACGTGAACTCTAGTTTTCCGCGTGCTTGAAAGCAGGCAGCATGGCCGTCTGCGCGATGTGTCCCAGCCCAACAACGGCGTCGCGAATTTCTCATGGATGGTGTTCCTTCTTTCCCCAAAATGAATTTCGGTCCGAATCGTTCCGTGTGTGCATCGATTTACGTAGCGCAAGACAACTGATCTCCACTCCGGATGCGATCCTCTATCACTATGACGAAACTGGAATTCAAAGGCGGATGGAACGAAGTGAAAGGCAAACTGAAACAGAAATACGCGCAGTTGACCGATGACGACCTCGCGTTTGCAGAAGGAAAAGACGATGAATTACTTGGACGGCTTCAACAAAAGCTCGGTAAAACGAAGGAAGATTTGCGAAAAGAGATCGAAAGCCTGTAAACGCGAGATTTGAACTGAAGCGAGCAGTTAATCGCGGGGCGCGATGAGAGCCTCGCAATGGCCAGGGTGCGCTGCGATTAACGCTTCGAATCGGACGCACAGGGTTACAATTTTCGAAGTTGTGATATATTGCTCCAATGCAAACTCCTGAAATCACCGCTTATTTGAAAACCTATTGTGGTTGGAGCGCCGGGGTGCGCGCCGTGCTGGCCAAGTACAATCTTCCCTATACAGAGAAGGACATTATCCAGAACCCGGCGTTCCGCTGGGAGATGGAAACCAAGAGCGGGCAACCGCTTTCGCCCTGTGTAGAAATCAACGGGCATATGCTCGCAGACGTGAGTGGTGAGGAAGTTGAGCGGTACTTAATCGAGCAGAAAGTCGTTCAGCCCAGCGATGCTGCGACGGACGTTCCGACCAATGCGCCGTGTGCGACCGAGCAGCACGAGGGATTTGTGAAGCTGAACCTCTAATTTGTTAACAGGGTTACAACGTTAAATGGGGTAAATCGTTGAACCGCTGAGAGGTTTGAAGAGTCAGAAAGGTTAAACCGCTTTTAACCTTGTAACTCTTTTAACTTTTTTAACCTTTCAGCCATGCAATTCTTCGCTCGTCTTCGATCGGGGAAAAAGAAAGGCGGAAGCCGTCTTTTCCGGTACGGCTGGAAAGTCACGCTGCTTCTCCTGTTGGCGGGAGCTGGTTTTGCAGTTTTCCTCTTTTACGGCACGTGGGCGTCAACCTTCGATATGAAGAACGTCGGCGAAATGCCGGAGCGAAATACCGTTTACGATGTCGATGGAAAAATTTACAGCCGCCTGGCCGGCGCAAACCGGCTGAAGGTTTCACTTAGCGAGGTATCGCCGTTGTTTATCACTGCCGTGCTGACGCGCGAGGACAGTCGCTTTTATGATCACAAGGGGATTGATTGGCGCGGGATCATGCGCGCCCTGGTTCGTGATATTGCGAGCGGCTCAGCCAAAGAAGGTGCGAGTAGTATCACGCAGCAGCTCGCCCGAAATAGTCTTCCACTCGGTGGCCGCACCCTCAGCCGTAAACTGCTGGAAGCGATGGTGGCGTTGCGAATCGAGCGCCAGTTTACGAAACAACAGATTCTCGAGCTCTACGTAAACAGAATTTATTTCGGCAACGGCTGCTACGGAGTTGAGACGGCGGCGCAAGCATATTTTGGTAAGAGCGCTTCCAAACTGAATCTCCCCGAAGCAGCTCTTCTCGCCGGATTAATCAGGAGCCCGAATCGGCTGTCGCCGCTGAAAAATCCGGAAGGCGCGAAGGTCCAACGCAACGCCGTTCTGGATCGAATGGTAGCATTAAAAAAACTTTCTTCTGCGGAGGCGGAAGCCGCCAAGCGGGCGAAGGTCGCGACGAACCCCAGGCGAATGCCTTTCGTTCAGGAGAATTACGCGATGGACGCTGTACAGCGCGATTTGAATCTGTTGCTGACACAAGACCAGATCGACGACGGTGGTATGTTGATCTACACCACGCTCGATTCGGCAGTGCAAAACGCCGCCCAAGACGCACTCGAGACGCAGCTCACCAAAATCGAGCGTCAATCCAATTTTCATCATCCGGTAAAAGCGAACTATCATCCCCCTGAAAATGGGGAAGGGGATTCGGCCATGCCTTATTTGGAAGGCGCGGTGGTCGTAATTGATAACGCCAGCGGTGGAATTCGCGCGCTTGTTGGCGGCCGTGATTACGCGCAAAGCAAATTCAATCGCGCGCTGGCGCCGGCGAATCGGCAGGTTGGTTCCGCGTTCAAGCCTTTCGTCTACACCATCGCCTTCAGCCATGGCTTGTTGCCGGGCGCTGCGATCAGCGATGGTCCGATTCGCGCAGGTGAAATCGACGGAGCGGGGAGCTGGTCGCCCGGAAATTCTGATGGAACTTACGGCGGAATCTTTCCTTGCTCCTATGGTCTGATCCATTCGCGCAACACCATGAGCGTGCGCGTTGGGCAGTTAGCGGGGCTCGACGCCGTGCAAAAAGTCGCCAACACCCTCGGCATTTCGCAAACCGTTCCCCACGGTCCAGCCATCTACATCGGTTCGTTCGAGACGGATTTGAAAGATTTGACTGCGGCATACTCCGTCTTTCCCAATGCTGGAGTGCGCAAGCAGTCTTACATAATCGAACGAATTGACGATGCGAACCACAAACCGATTTACCGCGCCGCCCATATCACCGTGCCGGCGCTCGACCCAAGCGCGGCTTGGATGACGTCGCAACTAATGGAAGAAGTCTTGACGAGCGGAACCGCTGCCAACTCGCGGTCATTGGGCTTCCGACTTCCTGCAGCCGGCAAAACCGGTACTACCAATGATTACAAAGATGCGTGGTTTCTGGGTTTCACCAGTACGCTGACCTGCGGTGTATGGGTCGGATTCGATCAGCCGACGACAATTATTTCACGCGGTTACGGCGCCGCACTCGCACTGCCGGTCTGGACCCAGGTGATGAATAAGGCCGCACAACATTATCCAGCCGAGCCGTTGCAGCCGACGATGCCGACCCAGCGCGCCACGGTTTGTTCACTCTCGAACCAACTTGCTACGACGGGCTGCATGTCTGCCGGGACAGCGTACGACATCGATTTGCCCACCGATAAGGTGCCAACCGGTGCGTGCCAGGTGCACGGCGGACAGCAATGGCCTTTTGCCCAACAATTCCAGGGTGTGCCACAAAAAGCGTTCTCGTTTCCCGGCAAGATTTTCAAATCCTTCCGCAAACTTTTTGGCGGACGATGACAGGCAGGACAGATCCCCGCCATCAGGAAACGCGAATCAACCCGCGCGGCTTTTGCCGGAATATCCGACTTTGCGGTCGCTTTGGCGCGCTCGGCGAGCGCGTCGTCCCCAGTATAGAATCCCAAATTTCATATCAACTTATCCGGTGTGATCGGCAAATCGCGCACTCGTTTTCCAGTTGCGTTAAAGATGGCATTCGCAACTGCAGCGGGCGCTCCCACGATGCCGATTTCACCGATGCCGCGTGCGCCGAGGTCAGGCATGTGTGGATCAGGTTCGTTGATGAAATCGATGTCGAATGTCGGAGTATCGGCGTGCACCGCGACATGATAGTCCGCCAGATTGGGATTAACGATGCGGCCGGTTTTTTCGTCGGGAATCGTTCCTTCCATCAAAGCCATGCTGAAACCATACAGCAGTCCGCCGATGATCTGGCTACGCGCCAGGCGGGGATTGATCATTTTTCCCATGTCGTAAACACCAACCGCGCGCTTCACCCGCACTTGTCCAAGAAGATCGACGTTCACCTCGACGAAAAGGGCGCCATAGGAAAAGAACGAAAACTTCTCACGTTCTTCCTTGTTCGGTTCGGAATTGAACTCGACCTGAATTTGTTCCTGACCGGAACGCGCAAACAGATTGGCCAGCTGCGCTGAGTCTTTAGGCCAGCTTCCTGCGAGATCCACGACTTTCTTTTTCAACTCGCGACAGGCCCCCATGACCGCAGGTGCAACGCTCGCCGTGAGCCAGGACCCACCGTTGTTTGGCGCTTCAGGAAATTGTGAGTCCCCAAGTTCAAATCGGACATTCTCGATCGGAATCTCCAGGGTCTCCGACGCGAATTGCGACATGGCTGTGTACGTCCCAGTCCCGATCTCGTGTGTCGCGCTCCGCACAGTCACTGTTCCATCTTTGTTCAGAATCGCTGTGGCACCGGCCTTTTGCTGGCCGGCGGGATAAATTGCCGTCGCCATTCCGAAACCAATCTGGGAACCATCGGTTGCCCGGATCGATCCTGGCTTCTTATTTCTCTTCGACCAGCCGAACTTTTCCGCGCCGCGTTGGTAACATTCGCGCAGCTTTTTATTCGACCACGGTTTATTTTCGTATTCGTTAGATTCCGCGTAGTTGCGCACTCGAAATTCGACCGGATCGATGTCGGCTTTGTGTGCGAGCTCGTCGAGAGCGCACTCCAGCGCAAAAACACCCGGTGCTTCTCCAGGAGCGCGCATGGGACAGGGCGTGGTTAAGTTCAACCTAACGAGTTGGTGCGAGACCTCGACGTTAGGACATGAATACAACATGCGCGACATGTTTCCGCATGGCTCGGTGTATTCGGAAACGGGTGAACAATGCGTAATCGTCGCGTGACGCAGCGCGACAAGCCTTCCGGTTTCGTCCGCGCCTAACGAGAAGTATTGCTCTGTGCGCGCGCGTTGCCCGGCAGAATCAAACATTTGTGCCCGCGCGAAGGTGACCTTCACTGGTCGGTGGAAAAGTTTCGCCGCAGCCGCTGCGAGCAAGGTCTGGCTCCATTGAAAGGCTTTCGAGCCAAACGCGCCGCCGATGAATTTGCAAACAATACGGACATTTTCGGGAGGCAAACCGCACGCGTTTGAAACGATTTTCTGCAACTGTTTGATCCCACGCGTCGATTCATGAATGAGCAATCGGTCCAGTGCTTCCCATTCAGCCGTCGTCGAAGTGGTCTCGATGGGATTATGGTTTTCGATCGGCGTCGAATAGACGACTTCAATCTTGTGCAAAGCGTTCGCGAGCGCGCCATTCACATCGCCGCGTTTGGCCTGCAATCTTTCACGGCCGATAAATTTCTCGGGCTGGACAGGGTTTGTGTCCGCCAGACTAACGAGTGGTGATTTCGCTTCGTATTGGACACGCACCAAGGACGCGGCGTGTATCGCTTGCTCGAAAGTTTCAGCAACGACGACGCCGAGATGTTGCCCGACCCAATAAACGTTGTCATCCTGCAACGGCACGCGCGATTCGCCGGGCGCGCCGTTTTTCGTGAGGTTGTCGGGATACGGTTTAAATTGGGGCGCGTTTTCCCGGGTAAGGATACCCACGACACCTGGCGCGGATTTCGCAGCTGAGGAATCAATGCTTACGACGCGACCGTTAGCGATCGTACTCTGAATCAGCGCGCCGTACGCAAGCTTCGGTCGCTGAAATTCTGCAGCGTATGTCGCCATGCCGGTGACTTTGAGTCGTCCGTCAACGCGAGTGAGTGGTTGGCCGATCTCGCTCATATTAATTCTCTAGGGGC
Source organism: Verrucomicrobiota bacterium (assembly GCA_046732875.1). Taxonomy (GTDB): domain Bacteria; phylum Verrucomicrobiota; class Verrucomicrobiia; order Chthoniobacterales; family UBA10450; genus Udaeobacter. The sequence goes on from JBKPOB010000065.1 coordinate 29,096, forward strand.
GCACGCTTGCAGGGTGCTGGCGATGGCATTCTGCAATCGCGAACTTTTCTGGTGTGTGCACCCCCTCTGCTCGATTGATACTTCTCGGAAATATTATTTCGGCAGAATGCCGAAAGTCCGAGCCGGACTGGCATTAGCACGCTGCAAGCGTGTGCTCCCCAATCCGTAGAACTTGCTCTCATGTCATCTCCGCTACCATCGCCAAGGCTTGAACGATCGCGCGCTTCGCCAGCTCAATTTTAAATGCGTTGTATTTGTAAGCTTTGGCTGCCGCCAACTCGGCGTTTGCGGCAGCACGGAAAGTTTCGTCGTTCGTACTTTCGCCGATGAGTTTTTTCTCTGCGGCGTTTGCGCGCCATGGTTTGTGGGCAACCCCTCCGAGCGCGACGCGCGCATCTTTGATTTTCTTGTTTGAACCAAAATCCAGTGCCGCGGCGACGCTGACCAGCGCGAACGCGTAACTGGCGCGGTCGCGCACTTTCAAATAATGCGACTTCGCCGCAAACGGGATCGCCGGAAGATCAACCGAAATGATCAACTCATCGGGTGCCAGATTTGTGTCCCGTTCAGGTGTGTTGCCAGGCAGACGGTGAAAGGCACCGAACGCAATTTCTCGTTCGCCATTCGGTCCGCGTACGCGCACAACAGCGTCGAGCGCAGCCAGCGCGACACACATGTCGCTCGGGTGCGTCGCGATGCACTGCTCGCTCTGGCCGAGAATTGCGTGGATACGATTGTAACCTTCGAGTGCACCGCAGCCGCTGCCGGGTTTGCGTTTGTTGCATGCCGGAAACGCCGGATCGTAAAAATAATAACAACGCGTTCGCTGCAAAAGGTTGCCGCCAACGGTTGCCATGTTACGCAACTGTGGGCTCGCGCCAGAAAGCAGCGCCTCGCTCAACATCGGGTAACGCGTTTTGATCAGTTCGTGTTCTGCCACATCGGAATTGCGGGCTAGCGCGCCGATGCGTACCCGTTTGTCAGGGAGCTCCTCGATTTGCGCGAGTGGCAAGCGGTTGATATCGATCAACTCGTTAGGCGTCTCCACGCCCATTTTCATCAGGTCGATCAAGTTTGTCCCGCCACCCAGAAATTTTCCCTGCGGCTTTGCAGAAATCGTCGTGACAGCCTGATTAGTATCAGTAGCTCGCGAAAAAGTGAATGGATTCATTCGCGGATCTTCGTTTTCGCTTCTTTAATGGCTGCCAGGATGTTCGGGTATGCACCGCAACGGCAGATGTTGCCGCTCATCCACTCGCGAATTTCGTCGTCGCTGTTCGCGTGCCCTTCTTTTACGCACGCCACTGCAGAGCAAATTTGCCCCGGCGTGCAGTAGCCGCATTGCAATCCATCCTGTTCGATAAACGCCGCTTGCATGGGATGTAACTGGTCGCCATCGGCAAGTCCTTCAATGGTTGTGATCTCATCGCCTTCGTGCATCACCGCCAGAGTGAGACACGAATTGATGCGCCGTCCGTTTACCAGCACGGTGCAGGCGCCGCATTGACCGTGATCGCATCCTTTTTTCGAGCCGGTGAGTTGTAGTCGCTCCCGCAATGCGTCGAGTAACGTCACGCGTGAATCCACGTCGAGTGCGTACTTCTTGCCGTTAATGCTAAGATTCACTTTAATAGAATCTCCTGTGGCGGCGGTTGCGCCTGCTGAGCCGAACTGATCGACTGCAGTGGAGCCCAGAACATTTGGCCCGATCGCAATCGCGACACTTGTTCCGGCTACCTGCTTGATAAATTGCCGACGCGTTTCCGACTGGCCGAGAATCGAAGGTTCGTTGAGCCCATCGGACTCAGATTGCAAGGGGTCCCTGGATTCCCTGGCCATGTTATGAAATCGCATACGAGCCAGGAAAAGGTTGGCCGCCTTTCGATGCCGGCGTTCGCGTTCGGCTAAATAAAGGAAAAAAACGGCCAACGCCGAACATCGACCGCCAAACCCACGCAATCGTTTCTTAAATCACTGAACGCTCAGTTTCATCACAGGATGAATCTCCCATGCAGCGTAGCCGGGAAGGCCAGTTCTCCGGTTGGATCGATCTCTCGGCAGATCACTGATATCAAAGAAAGCTTTGCCGGTCACGGTGATGATCGGACTGTCGATCATCTTTAGTGTCTGGGCGGTTCGAATCTGAAAAGGGAACTGCGTTTCTGTCCAACTGAAAATCGTGTTGCGAATCTCACACCACGGCGGTCCCTCGGGTACTTCGACAACAACGATTCCTTGCTTGTCACCGGTAGCGTCTTGAAGCGCAATGTGAACGTCACCGTCCGGTTCGACTCTTAGATCGATGACCCGACCGGTCAGAGTGTACCACCTTTCTTCAGTCGGGATACGTTTCGAATATCGCGTCAAACGCTCTGTTGGCGCCGCCCATGCGAACATGTCAGAAGTTTTCACTGCTTGAATCGCGCTTGCGTCGGTCGGTGGAAGAGACGGATCGGTTTTTGCATCCCACCGGCCTTTATCGCGAGTATCGCGACAATTGCACGGTGAAACGAAGTAGACAGGCGGCTTGCAACTGGCCCCTGCAATCGAAAGAAACGCGACCGCAGCGATCGCAAACGTTCGCCTCATTTTGTGTCCATTCATATCAGGTTGTTGCGTTGTGGAGAGCAAAAGAGGCAAGGTTGGATGAAGTACTAGGAAATCATCGCTGAGAGTTCCTTCATGAATCCTCGTGAGAATATTTCGCATTGGTGTGGGGTTTTGCGCGTTTTGAGCGAGCCAATACGAAGCGTTCGATTAGGCCTGTTACGCTCGAGCCGCTGACTGCGACGGGAATTCAGAGCGTTTTACCTATGAGGAAAGCGGGTGAGGGGAATCGAACCCCCGTGTGCAGCTTGGGAAGCTGCCGTTCTGCCATTGAACTACACCCGCATGTCCGACGAAGTGAATGGTGATTGGTGATCAGTGAATAGTCAACATCGCGCTGGGGCTCTAGCATCCGCTGTCCTCAGCGCACAATGGCAGGCGAGATCACGCACCTGTTTCCGCTAAGGACAGCCGACTCTACAGCATCGCCAATACAAACAATCATTGCCAGGAAATCACGTCGTCGGCCGCGGTTCCAGAATTCTTGTCCGCTGACCCGACGCCACCTGATTGGTCTGCGCCTAACGACAAAGCAATAACTCCTAACTGGAGGGGAGTGGCTCCCGCGTTCGCTCCGTAAGGATTGGCCACTTGATTGTTATAGTCGCAATCGATTCGGACGAGATAGTTTCTACCCCACGGATCGAAGTACTGTCCTTTGTTAGACAGGTCCGTTCCGATACCCGATCGAGGACTTCCAGCATTTTTAACATCGGGTGGTGAAATGAAAACAATCTGGCGTGTATTGATGGTAGCGGCAGCCGGGCATGACCCGCTTACGGCAGTGCATCCGCGAATTTCAGTAAAAAGGGTCTCATTCGTCGCTGGCGTTTCCCCCGGCCCGAACGTTGCATCATTACCGACTGCGCACGGTGCAAGCGGATATCTTCCGTAGTCCGTGTAGAACGCATTCACCGCATTCACGATCTGGGTGAGATCATTTTTCGCCTGCGTTTGTTTGGCCTGGTTTTGAACTGCCTTGAAGGCGGGGAAAAGCAGACCGATCAAGATCGCGATGATCGCAATCACGACCAGCAACTCGATGAGAGTAAAGGCGGAGGAGTTCTTCTGCATCGCGGCCGGATTATGATGCGCCAAACGGGTTTTCACAATCATTTCGTTGCAGCTGTAATGGCCGGCGTCTCAGCCGCAATTCGAATTTTGCGTCCGCTCCGCAAAGAAGCACTAGTTACCGCTAGCCGATTGCCCGCTGCTTCATGAATGTCTCCCCATTAATGAAGCATTTGCGGTGGACAATCTCTTCGTCGAGCCACACGAAGTTCAAGACGCGCGACCCGCCATTTGGTGAACGATGACGACCTTGAGACCCTGGTCCTCCAAATCAGACGAGGCCCACGCGAACAAATAACGTTTCGAGGATGGAACCGAGTAACTCGATCCAAAAGACGACACGTACCCCTCATAAGTCTCCAGTTTGTGTTCGCAGGTTAGATCCTCAGAAAACGTCCATGTTTCTGTGTTCGACTTGAGCAAAGCAGTTGACATTCCTTCCTGTGACATTCGCATCCATGTTCCAAATACCTTAATTGCATTCCAGCCTGCCGAATCGGACGAACCCGCAGCGTTTCGCATCAACACGATGGAGGCATAGACCGCCGCGTCTTCTTTTGTGAAGTTTAGCTGTGCCTCAAGGATGCCCGCAAAATCTGAGAGGCGTTTCTCAGGCTCTGAAGGAAACCTCTCGTACACGTCTTGGAGAGCGCTTCGTAACGCTCCAATGTCGGTAAAGTTTTTCACTTGATCTCTTTTACTGTCTAACAGTTTTAACGTTTCTAACTCATTCCCATTTCTTCATTTGCTCCGGGAACGGACATTGCGCGCAATCGGAATTGTCTCGCATGCAAAAGTCCTCGTAAATCTGAAGCAAACCCTGCTGGTTCGCGACGGTTTTGAGGAATTGTTTTCGACGCGGGTCGTTTCCGAAAAGACGCGTCGCTCCTATTTCCAGTCGCCGGTTTGATAATTGCGCGGGCAGCTTTGCATATTCTGCCCACAGACTCTTGCCGAGTGATGCCGAAGAATCGAGGTCGTGTGCCAGCCAAAATGGGAATAACACATTAGCGAGAATGTCGGCAACGCGAGCTTCTCCAATCAGGGCCATTTTTTTTGGCGCCGGTTTGGAAGTGAGCGTGTAATGAAAATTCCAAAACGGATGATCCAGCGTTTCAAAGAAATGTTTTGCCGCTTCGACACTGCTCTTGCCTAAGGCGCGCTGAAGACGGGGCCAGTCCCGCACCAGGATTGCCAGCGCCGCCAATCGGCGCTGGGGATGATTCAACGGCCGCGTGCTACTAAGCCGCCAAATTTTGCCTGGCAAAATCAGCCGCTGTAACTCGTCGCGATGCGGCCACCAGCGATCCCACAATTGGCGCACATATTCGCGGGTCGATTTTTCGTAAACATCGAGATCTGCAGTTTGCAGAAAACCCGCTACGCCGAACAACATCGATTCAATGTCCGACGTAGTTTCGCGCAACCATTTCAGCGGCAGCCGTTGCGTGATTAGCGTGAAAGGCAGCTTGTTTTCCTTGTAACCGAGCGCAGCTGCCAGTTCCTGAAAAAGCACTTCATCGCGTCCGCGACTGTCAATTTTGTGACGAATGCGCGCAGCCTTTTTTCGCAGGCGAAATTGCGCCGCTGCTTCCAGTACACTCCGAACGCGTTCGTCCGGCAGATCTTTCAGTGGTGCTTGGCACCGACCCGGTCGTGCCAGCGGAATATTCGCGTTGAATGCATCTGGGAGAACAGCTGGATCAATATGAACCTGCGGTACGTTGCGGTTCGATTTTGTCCGCGTAAAGAATTCGCGGTCACTCTTCTCGACAAACACGTGCAACACGGTCTCGTCAAAGGCTGGATTGGTCGCGTGACCGTGCGTTTCCCAACTGCGATCCATAAGATCGATCTCGATGCAACCGCGAATTGGATCGCCGCCATTGATTCGGAGCGCGGCATCACGAAAGTCCGGTCCGGCTTCGTGATTCCACGTGCCGAATTGGACGACTTCGATCTCATCTCCAGCGCTGCTGACGAAATGTTTCCCGAAATCTCCGGCAAACCATCGCGCTTGCAGTTCCAGCTCCGATGGAATTCGCGGCGAGATAAACAGTGCACGCTCACGAACACGATCTGTATCGCGTAATTGTGCGTAACGATCGGCGAGAGTCGTCACGGTTCGAGATTATGAGAAGAGAATCCGAAAATGTCACGCGTTGACCTGGCGCCGTGTAATTCTGGGGAGCACAAGGCTGCCAGCCTGTAGTTGCCGGCAGCCCTGCCGGCAACATCTTTGGACGCGCAATGATTAGATCGAAGTTATTCCCGGTCTCGGCAAGCTGCCGAGCCCTACAGGCTAGCAGCCTGCGCTCCTCAGAAACTGAGACCCGCTACCCTATCGGACCGGCGGGTTCCGCGGCGACTTGCTCTTGTAAGGCCGGTTCACTCAGCGGCCGGTGCAAATCCTGAACGATCTGCTCCACCAAAGCCGCATGCGGTCGTGAGAAGACGAACAAATACCTCGGACCCTTTCCAGTTGCGGGAAAAATGACAAGGTTCTCGGAAAGAAATTTGGGCTCGCGAGCGACGTCTAACCCCTCCAAATCGATTGTGCGGGCAAGTGCACGTCTACCTTTTCGTGCGACGAAAATGAGCCTGCGCGGCTCTTCAGTCGTGGCGACAATCGCGCCGAACAAATTTGCAGGAATCCCACGGCCGCGCCCGCTGACGCATGGCACAGCCCACGCGATCGTTTCGCCGAGAACATTTTCTTTGCCGAACACGGGGGCGAGCCGCACTGGCAATGTCGATGGTAATTTCACTGGCGCATCGCGATCGGCTGGTCCATTCAGTTTCCTCCAAGCCAGCCAGATCTTCACTTTCATTCCACGCCAAATCCTTGGCGCAAAGTAGAAGAAGGCGCCGATGCAAATCAGAAAGATGACCAGAGCAAGGATGGGATTGAAATGAACGAGAGCGAGGCCACCAAGTACTGCTGCGTCTTCGCCCAGACTCAACCCGATATTCGAAAATGGTTCGGGTGACGAGTTACTGGCGAGACGCGTAGCTGCCTTTGCAGTGTGCGCCACCAGGCTGGTGCCACCCGCGAGCAGCGCCACGATTACGGTGTAAGCAGGGCTTGGATGGCCGAGCACCTGAATCGCAAGTAGTGCGCCGCCGATAGGGCGAATCACAGTATGAACGGCGTCCCAGACCGAATCGACCCACGGAATTTTATCGGCAAAGAATTCCAGGAAATAGAGAATGCCTGCGATGGTGATGATCCACGGGTTACCTAGGACCGCGAGCGATTGGTACTGCGGCGCTAGCGTGATCCAGTGAAAATGAATTGCCAGGCCAGTGACAAAAACCGTCAGGTAAAGATTGATCCCGGCGAGCGCGGCAAGACCGAGCGCGACAGCGAGCAGATCGAGTCTCTCCACGAAGAACTATCGGCGAGGATAAATCGTTGTCACGAGCGAGTTTGAAGTCCGTCCTTCGTCATTAGACATTCGACATTCGTCATTCATACTGCGCCATGCTCGATATTCGCCTCATTCGAGAGAAACCGGATTTTGTTCGCGAACGCCTTGCCACGCGGGGTGGGGGAGACGAAGCCAAAATCGACGATGTATTGCGCGTGGATATCGAGCGCAGGAAAGCGGAAACGGCGCTGCAGCAATTAAACGCTGATCGCAAGCGATTGAGTAAAGAGATCGGTGGCAAAAAATCGCGCGGCGAACCGACACACGATCTCGAACAACGCGTACGAGAAATCGGTAAAGAGATTGCCGACCTCAACGCACAAGCAACCGCTGCTGATGAGAAGCAAAATGATTTGCTTCTTCGGATCGCAAACTTGCCCCATGAGAGCGTTCCAATCGGCAAGGACGCGACCGCCAATCGCGTCCTGCGAACCTGGGGCGAAAAACCGCGATTAAGTAAACCCGCCGACCACGTCACACTCGGCGCAAACCTAAACCTCCTAGACATGGAACGGGCCGCAAAATTGAGCGGCAGCGGTTTTATCTGTTTCACCGGCGCCGGCGCAAAGCTGGAACGTGCGCTGATTAATTTCATGATCGATTTACACACGCAGGAGCATGGCTACATGGAAATCAGCCCGCCGTTTCTGGTCCGGCGCGATTGCATGATCGGCACATCGCAGCTTCCAAAGTTTGAAGCAGACATGTACGGTTTGGAGGAGAACCAAGTTTTCCTTGCGCCGACTGGGGAGGTCCAACTAACAAACCTTCATCGCGATGAAATTGTGAGCGCCGCGGATCTTCCCAGGAAGTTTGTAGCCTACACGCCGTGTTTTCGACGCGAAGCTGGGGCAGCGGGTCGCGAAACGCGGGGCATCATTAGGGTGCATCAATTCGACAAGGTTGAGCTGGTCAAGGTCGCGATACCGGAAAAATCGTACGACGAACTGGAGTCGCTTACGGCCAACGCGGAACGCGTGTTACAACTGCTCGGCTTGCATTATCGAGTGGTCGAGCTTTGCACAGGCGATCTGGGTTTTGCGGCGGCCAAGAGCTATGACCTCGAGGTCTGGTCGCCGGGTCAAGATTCTTATCTGGAAGTATCAAGTTGTTCAAATTGCGAGGACTTCCAAGCACGGCGAATGCATCTTCGATTCAAAGATAGCGACGGGAAAAACCGGTTCTGCCACACCCTGAATGGTTCTGGCGTGGCGTTGCCTAGATTGTTTGCAGCGTTGATCGAGAATTATCAGCTGCCGGATGGTTCGGTGCAGATTCCGGAAAAATTACAGCCCTATTTCGGCTCGGAAAAGATTAACCACGAATGAACACTAACGGACACGAATGTTGTAGGGCGTTTCTGCGAAACGCCGGAAAGGAATTCACGTCTGCCACAGACGCCCTACAAGATCGGTCGGCTTAAGTCAGAAGCGGAGTCCACCGGTGGTTAAAGGCCGAGTCCGCCAGTGATCTTCGTCATCTCTGATTGCGCCAACGCCTTTCCCTGTCCCACGGCCTGCTGAACCGCGCTCAGAACCATTTCTTCGAGAAATTCGACGTCATCCGGATCGACAATTTCTTTGTCGATCTTGATGGCGAGAACATCACCGGCGCCGTTTGCTGTCACTTTCACTTTTCCGCCTCCCGCGCTCACCTCAACGGTTTTGCTTTCGAGCTCAGCCTGCGTTTTGGCCATTTGCTCCTGCATCTTCTGAGCCTGCTTCATCAATTTGTTTAAATTCATGGTGCTTGCCTTGCGACGCGCGAGTAGTCGCGTTTTAGCTTTCCTGGACTATCTGAGCATTGAATAAGCCGATTGCTTCCTGAATAAGCGGATCTTCGTTGAAATTTTCAGGTCGAGAACCCTCCGAAGCCAGCGCCTGTTTGGAGGGAAGGTCGTCCCGCACGGTGAGCTTCACACCCCAGTCCGTTCCGGTGATTTCGTGGAGCAATGTTTCAAGAAATTTGCGGTTGGCTTGCGTACCCAGGATATCCATCATCGCCTTATCGCCGGACGCAAAACCGAGCTGGAAATTGCGCCCTTCTGTTCCAAGGACGTGGGCTGCCGCAGCAGAGTTTCGAACAAAAGCTTTTTGCGCGGGAATTTTTGCGACGACACACTCCCAGACCTTTTCCGGCTCAACATTTGCAGCGCTTTCCTGGACGCGCGGCGCCTCGGGCCTGTAGCCGGGGGCGGTGACCCCGGCTCTTTGCTGGCGGATTGCTTCGTGACCGCGATCAGCGCCGGCGGCTACGGATTGCGCGGAAGATGCCGGCGCTCGCGCGCCGCCGCCATCGCGAAGCTCGCCAAGTTTTTCGATTACCTCATCCAATGTCGCTTGTCCCAATCTTTGAATGGCCTTGATGATTGCCACCTCGAAATGCAGTTTCTTGTTTGGCGCCCATTTCATACGGCCTTCGGCAGCGGCAAATTGGTCAACCAGTTCAAGCAACCGGTCTATCGTGACCAGCTCGGCGTGCGTCGCGAGCGACGTTTGTACATCAGCCTCGACGTCTTCCTTAAGCGCATCAGGCTTTGCCTTGAATACAAGCAGATCGCGCAGGTAAGCGATTAGGTCCGACATGAGACGCATCATGTCCTTGCCGGCGTCACTTTGCTGATGCAGCAGGTCGATTGCCTCCGGCGTTTCGCCCCGCAAAATTTGGCCTGTCAGATCGACTACCGTTTGTTCGCTTGTGAATCCAAAAACATCGAGCACATCGTTCTCGCTGATCTTCTCCCCGCAAAATGCGACGAGTTGATCGAGCATCGATTCTGCGTCACGCAAACCACCTTCGGCTCCGCGCGCAATCGCGTGGGCAGCTGCGGGCTCAAGCGAGATTTTCTCTTTTCCCGCAATGAATTGCAGATGTTTTGCGATCAAATTTGCCGGAATGCGGTGCAGATCAAACCGTTGGCAACGGCTCAGAATAGTTGGGAGAACTTTCTGCGGCTCGGTGGTTGCGAAAATAAATTTCACATGCTCGGGCGGCTCTTCGAGGGTCTTTAGAAGCGCATTAAACGCCGCTGATGAAAGCATGTGCACTTCATCAATCAGATAAATTTTGTATCGTCCCTTGGCCGGGGCGTATCGAACGTTCTCACGAAGCTGTCGAACGTCTTCGACACTGTTGTTGCTGGCGCCGTCAATCTCGATCACGTCGAGACTGTTGCCTGCGGCAATCTCGCGACAGTTATCGCAGACTCCACATGGAGTAACGGTCGGCCCTCTCACGCAATTGAGTGATTTCGCCAAGATCCGAGCAGTCGACGTCTTTCCGATCCCGCGTGGTCCAACAAACAAATAAGCATGGGCGAGACGGTTTTGCGCGACGGCGTTTTTTAGCGTGCGCGAGACATGCGCCTGGCCGACCAGATCGTCGAACGTTTGCGGCCGATATTTTCTGGCGAAAACCTCGTAACTCACGCGCTCAATCTAAACGGAAAAGCCCGCTCGCGAAAGCTTTCGAAGGTCACTCGCGAAGTTGTTCGGAGTTGATCGTTGATAGTTGATAGTTGATTGATCGCAATGGACTCGCAACGCTCCGGTTTCGCGCTCATGCTCACGCTCGTGCTCGTGCTCGAATCTGGCGCGCGAGAGCCTTTGAAATCTCCGCCGCCGAAATCAGAGGCAGTTCGCGCGCGCGATTTTGGGATCCCATTCGAAGGGACACCCGGAAAGTACGACGCGATTACAGATGTGCCTGGTGTTGAAGTCGGCTACACAACGTTGATCAGCGGCGAGGGAAAACTAGAAGTTGGTAAAGGCCCGGTGCGCACCGGCGTTACTGCGATCTTGCCGCGTGGGCAGGCTTCACTGAATGATCCCGTCTACGCCGGCTTCTTCAGCTTAAACGGCAATGGTGAAATGACCGGCACGGCGTGGGTTGACGAGAGCGGATTTCTCGAAGGACCGATCGTCATCACAAATACACACAGCGTTGGAGTAGCGCGCGACGCGGTGATCGCCTGGCGCGTCAAACACGGCGCGGCCGATAAGACTGGCTACTGGTGGAGCCTACCCGTTGTCGCCGAGACTTGGGACGGCTGGCTCAATGATATTAATGGTTTTCACGTTAAACCGGAGGATGTCTGGCATGCGCTCGATGCTGCGCACGGTGGCCCGCTTGAAGAAGGAAGCGTCGGCGGTGGGACCGGGATGATTTGCTACGATTTCAAAGGGGGAAACGGAACGGCCTCGCGCAAAATCGACCTCAAGGCTTCAAAGGATGCTCCGCTGCGAACTTTTATTGTAGGCGTTTTTCTACAGGCGAACTTCGGGCGCCGGCCGCAGCTCGTGATTGGTGGCATCCCAGTCGGCAAAGAAATTCCAGATGACGTTTACAAATCCGCCGCAGCGGATTCGTCCTATGGCGGCCAGGAAAGCGGCTCATGCATCGCCGTAGTCGCGACGGATGCGCCGCTGCTACCAAATCAATTGAAGCGACTCGCGCGCCGCGTTTCGCTCGGCCTCGCTCGAACAGGGATGATTTCGGATAACGGGTCGGGTGACTTGTTCATCTCGTTTTCAACTGCGAATCCTAATGTCGCAGATCCAAATCAGATCACACATAACGTGCAAACAATTCCAAATGATCTGATGGACCCGCTTTTCGACGGTGTGGTGCAAGCGACCGAAGAGGCGGTTGTAAATGCGTTAGTCGACAACCACTCCATGACCGGTCGCGACAATCATCACGTCGAAGCTCTGCCGCACGATCGTCTGCGCGAAATTTTGAAGCGCTTGCGTTAAGCACAAGCGGCGTGCAGAGGACTACCTGTCCTATCAGGTTGGGCGCGTCACTCCGTGCGCGCCGCTGTTCGCTAAATCATTGCGATCAAAATCGGCACAACTTTCGTCGCAGCGATCTCCAAAATATGAAGTGTCAATTTTTCTGCGCGTTCCTGCGATTGGGCTGGTTGGCTGTCGACAAAAACCCTGAGATCGCGTTTTTGGTTTTCTACGAAGAAATCGAAGTCCTCCTTATCGATCTTTTTCTTCTTCAAGAGGACAAGACGCTCTTCGAGTTCCCGTGCGTTTTGACGAATTAGCTCGTTGGTATCGCCTTTCGCTTGCGCGAGCAAATCCTGAAATTCCTTCATCGAAGCCGCGATCGATTCATCAGTGACCTGACCGAGCGCCGAGTCGAGCTCTGATTTCTTCCTGGAAGATTTTTTGCGCTTGGGTTTACCGGCCGAGGGCATGATCGTAAATCTTGTTAACGTCTTTCTTCATCTCGCTTGCCAGCGCGGGAGTCACCTTACCGCGGCTGGCTTTGCTTCGCAGGTGCGTCGCGTCGGCGTCGAATTGGCCCTTGAGATCGACCAGAACTGGGCGACGCGCGGTGAATTTTTCGTTGGCGATTGCCTGCTGGAATTTCGCGTTTCCCTCATTCACCTTGGCGTCAAACGCGGCCGCATTGAAACGTTTGCCGGGAACGGCAAACTCGTCGATGAACGCGAGTTCAAAGTTCCGCAGGCTTTCGATTTGCGCGTCGCTTCCGGTCTTACTGAAAGTCGCGGTACCGCAGCTCGTAATGGCGATCGCCGCAGCGCAAAGGAGTAGGTTCCGAACAATGAGATTCTTCGCGGTATTTGGGTTCATAAGGGGCGCGGTCGTTAGGCGTCGATCTTGCGCTCGCTTGCTTCCGTGTGTCAAGACCAGTGTAGTGGCGGCTGTCCCCAGCCGCAGTTACACGGATGTGCGCGTGAGGACACGCGCCGCTACAACGCGCTGACTATCGCGACCTATTTCGTTGCTTGCTGCAAAGACGTTGGGTCATCCAGGAAGATCCATTCGATTACAGAGACTGGCAGACTGCCGTTCTTGATCAGATCATCGTGGAATTGGCCGAGCCGGAAATTGTCGCCTTGTTGGTCTTTGTAACGGCCGAGCAGATTCATGATCTGCCACTTGCCGATGATGTAGCTGATCTTTTGCGTTGGGCTTGAAGCCGCTCCTGCCGCTTCACCTTCAGCCGCCTCGCAGTCCAGGCCGCCGGCGTCCATAAAATATTTGACCGCTTGCTCAAACGTCCATCGGCCTGTGTGCAAATTTACGTCGACTCCAATGCGAGCCGCGCGATACCGCGACAGGCGAAGAATTTGTCCCTGAGCAGGCGAGTTGTTGGGATAAAGGCCGGTGCGCATCAACATCTCTTCGCCGTAAAGCGCCCAGCCTTCGATGAAAACAGTGTCGTCGTGCTGGCGGCGGATCTCATCGCCTAAATGATTCGCGATTGAGAGTTGCATAAAATGTCCGGGAATCCCTTCGTGCCCCAGAATCGGTCGTGGATCTTCAATCGCCGCGCGGATATAAAAATTCTTTGATTCCGGATTGTAGGTAGGAATGAAAAAGAACCCCGTTGGGTCTTTGTCGTAAACACCGGGCGGGTTCATGAAACCGCCGGGGCTAGTTGGCTTGAAGGCCTCGGGCAACTGCCGAATTTGAAACGGCCCGAGATAATCTGGCAAAGTCACAAGATTGTGCTCCTTCAAGAAGCTGATCATTTCTGCTTCGCGGCTTTCATATGCTTTCAGGAAAGATTCCTGATCGGGAGGAATGTGAGCAGCCCGTTTCGGATCAGGGTCGGCTAATTTCGGATCAGATAAGAGCGCCTCGAGGGCACGATAACGCGCGAGCTCGGCCCGGCCGATCGTCTCTACCTGTGTGGCGTCGAGTGGCAGAAGCAAGACGTGCTTGAGATAATAATTGTAATTCGCTTCGCCCATCGGCGAGAAATCAACCA
>JBKPOB010000066.1:0-8414 GCA_046732875.1 Verrucomicrobiota bacterium
CTCTCACCGTGCTTGTCGGCAATCAGCGCTTGATGAACAACTCGATAATAATTCAGGTCCGCGCGCTGCCAGTAAATCGATTGCTGGAAATCGCCGACCATGCAGAAGTGCCCGGGACGCGGACCCAGATGCCGATCTTGCAACCAAACGCCACTTGCTTCCGGGGGTCGCGCCGCTTCCAGTAGCACGGAAAATTGCAACGGCTCAGTGTCCTGTGCCTCATCGAGAATCACACGAAAGTTTTCTTCGCGAATCCTTTGCGCGGCGACCGGATGTTTCAACAATTCTTCCGCAAGCGCGATTTGATCTCCGTAGGTGACAAGTCCGTGGTCGAGTCGAAAATCGAGATAATCACGTTGCACCTCGGCCGCGACACAGGTGGCCGCGTCGCAGATCCATTTTCGCAGAGGCGCAAATTTTTCCTGCCATAATTGAGTGAACCTGGCATTTGCCGCAGTGAAACAAACGGGCCAGCGCAGGTATTCCCAATCGTCGGCGAAGCGGCTTTCCCACTCGCGCAGTTCCGCCTGCGATTTGTTGATGTTGTCCCGACCCACTTGGTCGACCTGTCGATAGACCTCGGCGAAATCGAACGGCGGACACGGCGACAGCCTTGGCACCTGTAAAGCAGTGGAACCGGCGCGTCGCGCCAGCTCCATGAGATCTCGCGCCTGTACGAAGCGCAAAAGGGTGGCGCGATCTTGATCGCCTAGTGAACGACCGATGCGCGTCTGATTCTGCGCAAACTCCTGCCACAGATCATCGTCATCTTCGACCAACTCGAGCGGCGCAGGCAAACCAAGGTAATGACCGAAATCGGTCAAGAGTTTCATGCAGAACGAATGGATTGTGCCGAAGAAGGCGCGATTGAGTGCACTCTGCACTTCTGGTCGCAAATTCTCCTCGAGCAGCGCTTGCCGCGTGCGCTGCTGCATTTCGTCCGCGGCACGATTGGTGAAGGTCACGACGACCAGACATGGGAGAGTTTCCGCGGCGTGCGACGAACGCGCGATGGACAAAACCCGCTGAATGATCGCAGTGGTTTTGCCCGAACCCGCCGATGCAACTACAGAAAAATTGCGGTTCAGCTCGTCGGCGAAACGAGCGCGAGTGGATTCGTCGCGCGGCTTCACCATGTTTCCCACTCCTCTTTCTCCAAGACGAGCGCGGGATGCGTTAGCGCCCATTTATCTTCCAAAATGTCGTTGTCGATCTGCAACGTTGCGAGCGGATACGGCGCGCTGTAACCAAACGCCGGACGAATCTCACCTTTCATCCCGAAAACCCCGGTGCGCTGCATTTCCGCGAGATCGGCGAAGACGTCGGTATGCGGCACAAGATCCGCGACGGACAATTGTGGAGCGACGTTTTTAACCGCAAGCGAAATAATGCTCGCGCTTACTTCGGCGGCGCCGCGATCTCGCATGGCCAGCGCGTAAAGACCGAGCTGCAACGTTGTGCCTTTGACAAGATTGTCATGCAGGTCGGAGGTCTTCAGTTCTTTGTTCGAACCGGTTTTGTAATCGACAATCCAGATCTTTTGTCCAGAGAAACTCGCCGCGTTATTGTGCGCTAGCACCAAATCGATTTGGCCTCGCAGCTTAAGCTCCACCGCATCGGCAATTTTCACTGCCCCTTCGCTGCCGACAGGCAACTCCGTCGCTATCCATTCCCATCCTTTCGCAGTCCCGATTTTGGCGCCGAGGTGTCGCGCAAGATAGCGCGCGTTCAACCAGCCCGAGTTCCACCAATCAGGGATGACTCTGCCTAACAAGTCGCAAAGATGCCGAAGCTCTGCAGAGCGTACGTCCGCGGCGAGCCGAATGCGGTTATCGATCTTTTCCAACGAAGGAAATTCCGAGAAAATCCTTCCGTCTCGGGTTTCGATAATGTTCGCAAGCCAGCCGTGCACCCATTTTCCGGTCGTCGCCGCCCAGGGATTCGCGAGATCCTGCAATGCTTCTACGCCGAGATAACGCTTCATCCAAATGATCGCTGGCGACGAAACCATTTGTTCGAGATCGCTCACACTAAGCGTCGGCGCCGGTCGATGCGACTCGTTTGACCGGAAGGCGAAATCATATTCACCGGCCGGCTTAAAAGAGTCGCGGCGCGCGTTGAACGCGATCAAGGTTTCCTGCACGTCCGTCGCTACCTCCGCGCGCTTAGGCAACAGCGCAGTGGCGCGTTGCAAATTTTTCAGCGTTGTCTGGGTGAGCGGTTCCCCCCGTGTCTTGAGGTAAAGCTCAGTAAAACATTCGCTCGGATTCCACAAGCGTTCCGGCGTATTTTCCTGCACCAGACTGGCCGCCAGTGTCACGCCTTCCGTGGCCGATTCGAGGAGCACTTCGAATTGCCGCAACGCGATCGATCGTTGCTCACCCGGCCCGAGATAGAGTGAATGATGCTCCCGCACACTGGTGTGGCCCTCGCCGTGGCTTCCTTGGCGTGCTGCGCGCTTGTTGAGCTGTTGTACGCTGCGATTGAAGGCGCGAATCTCTTCGGCGCGTGCGAACTCCGCCCCGGCTGACGGAGGCCAGGCTCCTTCGTTCCAGCCGGCAAAAATTAAGTGCGACCATTCTTGATTTTGTGCGCGCGCTACTGTTAGCAATTGCACTCGCGCATATGGATGATCGCCTGCGGCTGAGCGCTCACTTTCTGAACTCGCAGCCGTTTCATCAAGCCATCGCAAAAACAGTGCGCGCGAAAATTTCGCATCGAGGTGCTGCGACCAATCACGCGCGATGTTGGCAAGTTCTAGGGCGTGTTGCTTCCAGCCGAGGTAGCCGAGGGCAGTGTGAGTCTGTTCGAGAAACTGCGCGAGAGTGGCGAAGGGCGAAAGAAACGGCAGCGAGCGCAGTGCTTCGGCGGCCGACTGATATTTGGCGTCCGCGTGCGTGCCACAGAATTCACGCAGTAGTTCGAGATCGTCCAGCAATACTTCCTTGTAACTTTCGTACAGAATTTTTTCCAAAACTTGCCGGCTGATTTTAGGCGATACGACGGCCGGATCGGGCAACGCATTCAGAAAACGCAGAAACGAATTGAGCCGCGGTGCGCGTTGCAGTTCGATCCAGGCCTGCCAATCTGCCGATTCGAAAATGCCGGGAACGATGTGACCTAGGCCGTCGTAGTGCAGGATTTCCAGCCGCTCTAGCGAGTTCGCGACCAGCCGTGGCAATGCCCCATTGCCGGTAAAGATCATGCCGAGCCGCGTGCATTTCTCATCTGCCAAATAACGAACGCATTGCCGCGTGATGGCTTCGGCTTGTTCCGAAAAATTCGTGCCAATCAGAAAATCGAAACGCTTTGCTGTTTCCGCGCCTCCACGCATTTCTGCTTCACTAAAAAGCGAATCACCAAACAGCCGAGCAGGTTTCAGAGCGCGTTGCGCTTCGCCGCAGATTTCTTCCCAAGAGCCGATCCAGCAAAGATCGACATCCGAAAGGTTCTCCCGGGGTTCTTCCAGCACGATCGTGGCGTTTTCTGCCAGTTCGACTGCAGTCCGCAGGAGAAACCACTCTGCCCAGTGTGCTCCGTCGAATCCGGTGATAAGCACGTGGGAGAATTTTCGTCTGCCATGTGCCGATTGCTGCAAACGCCTTCGATCAACCTCGCCGGGAAGTACAAACCCGCATTTTTTCAGCAACTCGTTAAGACGCTGAACTAATGGTGCAAAGGATGGCAACGCGAGTTCTTCGAATTTCCATCCGGCAGTTTCAAGGCGATCTAGTGCCCGCAGAAGTAGCGCGGGCGCGCGAACAACGGCCTTGGCAGCGAGCGCTTCGGATTCGTTAGGCTCCTTTTCCACTTCGCTGGCCGCAATCGCGAGTAGCAGACGCAAATCTTCAAGCTGGCCAGGGGTGGTTGCATCCTCCCGCGAGAGTAAAGCACGTAAACTTGCAGGTGTTACAAACTGCAAACCGAGATGCGAAACGCCCTTTGCAATCAGGCGCCCCTTGAGGTCATTGACGTGTCCACGCGTTGGGACAACCACTAGCGAAGAAAGCGGCCGCTCCCACACTGCTGGCAGAACTCGTTCGAACCAAGGCTCGATCGCATCGTCCCAGCCTTCCCGAACCGACGGTGCAATGAATAGAACTGGCCTGGAGCTTTTCATCGATCAGATTGCTCTGCCAAGGCTGCGCTTATCACCCGCACGCCGCGTGAACCCTTCACGATCGAGTCTTTCGAGAAATGGTACCATGATTCGCCTCGAACTCTCAAGCTGCTGTCGCAGTTCGCTCACCGTAGTTGCTCCATTTTTGGAAATGAAACCAGCGACTGCATTTTTCATGCGCTCAAAGTTCTCGCGCAACAACACGGCGTCCGAAGAGATTTCAATCACTTCTCCGCTCTCTATTAGGAATCGCAGAACTCGTTGCGCTTCCAAGTCCCATGCGAGTTCTCTTCGCGGTGGCGGATCGAACGGTTTCCTGCATAACGCTTCATGAATTTTCGCTGCAATAGATTGCAGGTTAGCCGGCAAAGCCGGACGATGTGAGCGGCGCGCAATTGTTGATTGTTTTCGAATAAAATCATGGGAACACATGTCCGCGACGAGCGCTTCGAAAACATCTGTCGATTTGTCGCGTAGCGCGGCGCGTAATTCGCTCAAATCGTAACCGGCGCGTTCGGGATTCTTGCTAAGTTCATTGTCGATGAGGCGAGCAGCGTGATCTCTCAAGATTTTCCATGTGCTGGGATTCGCGGCGATTTTCTCGTGAACGACAACTCTCTCATCGCGTTTCAGACTCACTAAGGTGTCAGCGATCTCGCTTTTGCTGAAGTGAGACTTATCAAGGAGACCTTGAATCGGCATACATTTGCGCAGGCTAACTTCAGAGCGCACCCAAAAATGCGAGTCGTCTGGATGCGTAGCGCGAGTCATTAGCAATTTACGTTTCGCCTCATCACGAAATTCCCCGCCATTTGGATCAAGTACCATTCCGCCGGCGAGAGTGTGCCGTTCTGATGGGTCGCGAATAACAAAACGATCGCCGGCAAATGCAAAGATTGGCGAAGCGAGTCTTATCTGAGCGATCTCTTTTTTACCGGGCTCAAGAAGCGCACTCTTATGGAACGTGATCTTCGCCGCGATTCGCGATGTTCCGTGATGAAGATAAACGGATGAACCAGTTTTCAGCGGTCGCCCCTCGGGATTTTCGTGGGGAAGCCGCGATGATTTTTCGAGGAGAGCAATGAGCGTCGAATTTGCAGGCTCGAAATCCAGAATCGTGACAACGTTACCCCTGCTGATCTGCTCCACGCTGATATCTGGCAGACTAATCGCCGTCCGCATTCCGGGTCCGGCAACTTCCAACTCACGTCCGTGACTTTGAATCGAGCGAATCCGTGTGACGAGGTTGCGGGGTTGGACAACAATTTTCTGTTCACGGCGCAATTGCCCGCCGGTCAGTGTTCCCGTTACGACGGTGCCGATTCCACGCAAGGTAAACACGCGGTCGACAAATAAGCGCGGTTTCCCATAGTCGCGCGATGGATGCAGGGTCGCCAACTCGCTGGCAAGGCTGCTTTTCAAGGCTTCAATCCTCTCACTATTACGAACCGATATCGCGATGATTTGCGCATTTGCGAAGGGGCTGTCGCGCAAATGATCACGAATTTGCCGAGTGGCAGTGTCGGTCCCGCCCAGATCGCTTTTGGTCAGAGCGACCACGGCTCGTTCGACTCCGAGGTAAGTCAAAATTTGCAGATGCTCTTCAGTTTGCGGCATCCACCCGTCATCAGCGGCAACCACTAAAAGTGCGAGATCGATCGAGCCGACACCGGCGATCATGTTTCGAACGAAATCTTCGTGACCTGGCACGTCCACGATCCCAATGTGAAGCTGCTGTCCGTCCGGCCCGGCAAAATTCAACTCCGCGAAGCCGAGATCGATTGTGATTTGCCTCTGCTTTTCCTCCGGCAACCGATCGGGATCGGTTCCCGTGAGCGCTTTTACCAATGCGCTTTTACCGTGATCGACATGGCCGGCAGTGGCGAGGATGAAGTGTTTCTCTGTCATTTGGCGCATGCTGCGCGAATAGCCTCGGCAGCTATATCGTCCTGATGCGGAAGAATGGTGCGTAGATCGAGTTTGAAACGGTCATTTGCAATATAACCAATGACTGGTGGAGCGGCACCGCGCAGACGGGCCGCTAAGTCGGTTGGCGAACAATGTTCCGGAATAATTTCAATTGTAACGGATGCCATCGTCGATTTTGGCAATGTGCCACCGCCGATCTTGGCTGGGCTCCGGCCAATAGCGATTTGCAGCGGGAGATCGCTCAGGCCGTTCTTTATCGACGCCGCTCGATCGCGCAGTTGATCTTGGGCAACTCGCAATAGCCCGATCGTTGGAATTTCTGCCGCCGCTTCGTTTAAATGAAGATCGATCGTGGCTTGAAGCGCCGCGAAACAAAGCTTATCGCAACGCAAAGCGCGAAATAGTGGTTCGCGTTTCAAGGCAGTAACAAATCGCTTCTTTCCCGCGATAATTCCTGCCTGTGGTCCGCCGAAAAGTTTGTCGCCGCTAAAGCAAACCAAATCCGCTCCGGCTTTCAATGCTTCCGAGGGCGTCGGTTCGTGCTCCGCGATTCCGAATTGCTCTGTCGGCAGCATCGCGCCGCTACCCAAATCTTCCACAAAAGGAATCCGCCTTTTCCGTGCGAGCGTAGCAATCGTCGCCGCAGACGGTGACTCGACAAAACCACTCATGAAAAAATTGCTGCGATGAACTTTCAGAATCATTGCGCTCTTGGACCCTATCGCGCGCCGGTAATCATCGAGCGTTGTTTTGTTAGTGGCTCCCACCTCGCGCAACGTGGCTCCCGCGGCTTCGATTATCTCGCCAATTCGAAAACCGCCGCCAATTTGAACCATCTCGCCGCGGGAAATTATCACTTCCGGTTTCGCGGCACTGAAATGTTGAACAATCAGCACCAACGCCGCTGCACAGTTATTGACCATCGCAGCCGCTTCTGCTCCGCAGAGCAGCGCCAGCGCATTCTCGATATACGCGCCGCGATGGCCGCGATCACCTGTTGCAAGATCGTATTCCAAATTGCAATAGCCCGACCCGATTTCCGTAAGAGCGCGAATCGCCTCGGGTGCAAGCGGCGCGCGCCCGAAATTTGTATGAATTACAATCCCGGTTCCGTTGATGACTGGTTGCAGCCGGCTGGCACGAAGGAGGTCCAGCGATCGACGGAGGTATTCAATAGTCGATTCAAATTCCGGGACGTCATTCGTGCTGCGCATTTTCGACAATTCCCGTCGGATCAGATCGACAATCAGCGGGCGCGGCAGCTTGCTGGCCGTGACGAGGTCATATTTGCCCAGCGCATTGAGAACTTTGGTAACGGCAGGAATTTCCCGGCGGGAGCGCGGTTTCAGCCTTTCACGCATATCAATGGACGCCGAGCCCGGCGAGCGGTGATTCTTCCAATGACCGCAGCGCAAGGGGCTCGTCTTTGCCGCAAAAGTTCAAGCACTCTCTCAAGTTTTGCCCTAGGGACGCACAACAGTAGTCCGCCGCTGGTCTGCGCGTCAGTCAAAAGAATTCGCCACGACTCATCCGTGCTTTCCCAATCGACAGCCACGGTTGTGGCAACGAGATTTTCGTGACTGCCACCAGGGACGCATCCTTGTTCGATCAAATCGCCAATCTCATCACTAATCATGGGCACTGCGTTCCTATCGACTTCGGCAGAGACCTGACTGGCGCGGCAGAGTGAAATTAAGTGACCCATCAATCCATAGCCGGTTACATCGGTCGCGGCGCGCACCAGCCGATGCTCGGCCAGTTCGATGCCTACGGTGTTCACTTTCGACATCAGCGCGATGACCTTTTTTTGCAGCCTGCGGGAAGCGACTCCGCGCTTGATCGCAGTGGTGGCGATGCCTGTGCCCAGCGGTTTGGTCAAGATCAGCAGATCGTCGGCGCGCGCGTTTGCGTTTGTTGTGAGACGTCGAATGTCGATCAATCCGGTGACAGCCAGTCCGTAAATTGGCTCGGGATTGCGAATGGAATGCCCGCCGATGATGGCGCAACCCACCTCGGCAGCTTTGGCGAGACCGCCACGCAAGATAGCCGCAATCACTCTTGGCCGAACCAGGTCTGCCGGGAAACCGAGAATATTCAACGCAGTTAATGGGCGCCCGCCCATCGCGAAAATATCCGAGAGCGAGTTGGCGGCCGCGATTTGTCCGTAGGAGAAAGGATCGTCCACGATGGGTGTAAAAAAATCGACGGTTTGCACGAGCGCGCGACGGCGATCCAGGCGATAAACACCCGCATCGTCGAACGTAGTCGAGTTCACGATTACTTTTGGGTCCAAAGAAAGCGGAAGCTGCGGCAAAACTTGTCGCAGGGCCTGTTGGCTCAATTTAGAAGCTCACCCGGCGCAGGA